>JBIIQD010000210.1:0-5272 GCA_044342265.1 Hydrogenophaga sp.
AGCCGGGGCAGGTCGCGCGCAAAGGCGTGCAGGTCCCAGTTGGCCATCATGCCCAGCGCACCGGCGGCGTGGTCCGGGCTGGCCACCAGCCGCCGGTACAGCTCGGTGCCTTCCCGGTCCAGGGTTGAGCCGGTGCTGTCCAGCAGGCGCTGCAACGCAGCGGGCGTCTGCGCGTGCCAGGCAAAGAGTCGTGGCACAAACGGCGCTGAAGCCATCAGCTTGGCCGCAGGCGCAAACAGCTGGCCCGCCAGACCGCCCAGTGGCAGCAGCGCGGCGTTCAGGCCCACCAGCAGCCGGGGCTGGATCAGGCCGTCGATCGCCATGCGGATCGCCACGGCGGCCCCGGCCGAATGGCCCACCAACAGCGCCGGTGAGCAGCCCAGCTTGTGCAGCAAGTCGTGCACCGCGCGCGCCATGCCGGGCAGTGAGAGCTGCGGCGCGCCCGCGCCACCCGGCGGCAGGCCGGTGAAGGCGTGGCCGGGCAGGTCCATGCTGAGCACCTGAAAGTGCTGGGCGAGCAGGGGCGCGAGACCGCGCCACGAATGGGTGGACGCGCCGGTGCCGTGCAGCAGCACCGCGCAGGGTGCATCGTCGCGCGGGCCGGTGAAGCGCTGCACATGCCAGTGCAAGCCGCCGGACTGCACAAACTGGCTGCGCTCGTGGTGTGGCCAGTGCGCGCCGTCGCGGTGCCAGTCGAGTCGGCGGGCCATGGTGGTTCAGTGCGCCGGTTTCGACGCCAGTTGCACCGCGCGCGACAGGCCCTCGGCCCCGGCGTGCGGCAGCGGCACATAGGCCGCGCCCATGGTCTGCGCCAGCGTCTGCGCCGCATCGCTCGGGTGCGGCGAGGTGTCGATCAGCAGGGCGCTGCAGCCTCCGAGGCGGAAGGCCTGCGCGGCGGCCAAGGCGTCGTCGGTGGCGGCGGCTCGGCCGGGTGCGCCGCTGCGGGCGATGTTGGCGCGGCCATCGGTCAGCAGCACCACGATGGGCGTGTCGCCCTGGCGCGCCAGCTGCGCGGCCAGTTCGCTGGCGGCCTCGATGCCCGAGGCCAGCGGCGTGCCACCGCCGCCGGGCAGGGCGCTCAGGCTGCGCTTGGCCCGCGCCAGCGAGCGCGTGGGCGGCAGCAGCAGCTCGGTCCCCGGCCCGCGAAACGCCAGCACGGCCACCCGGTCGCGCCGCACATAACACTCAGCCAGCAGCAATTCCACCGCGCCCTTGGTCTCGGCCAGCCGGTGCAGCGCGGCCGAGCCCGAGGCGTCCACCACGAACACGGTGGTGGTGGGGCGGTGCTGGCGGTAGCGCACGATGTGGAAGTCTTCGCGCCGCACCTGGATACGCGTTTGCCCGGGACTGATCTGCTGTCGCAAGCGCTGCCAGGGTGCGGCCGCGCGCAGGGTTTCCAGGACGTGCAAGCGCGCGCCGGATCGCGGCTCGCCGCGCCGCGTGCCGACCGGGCGGCCCCGGTGCTGGTGCTTCATGGCCGCGCCCGAACGACCGGCTGCGGCTGCGCGGGCTTGGCGGTCCTGGCCCATCTGTAGAGCGGCCAACAGGCCGGGCGGGATGGCGGCGCGCACGGCCTCGACCAGGCGGTCTTCCATGGCCTGAGGGTTTGCGTTTGGTTCGGGCGGCGGTTCGGTGGCGGCGTCCTCGCCCGGTGGTTCGGCGGGAGGCTGATCCTGTGGCGGTTCTGCGTCGGCGTCGCTGGCTGGTGGCGGTGAGGGATCGTCGGCGGGTGGCTCGGCGCTGGGCATGCGCGTGGCGCGCGGCGCCAGCACCAGGCTGGCCGCCAAGGTGGCGTGGCTCTCGTCCACTTCCTCCAGACCCGCCAGCGCGGCGGCGGCGCGGGCGGCGCGCAGGGCCAGCAGCGGCGCGCGCAGCGAGTCCACGCCCCACACCAGCGACGCGCCGCACAGGCTTTGCAGCACGGCGTCCGGCACGCTCACTTGGTTCAGGCGCTCGCGTGCTAGAGCGATGTCGTCCGCTCGCCAGTCCACAGGTTCTTCACCGTCGGGCGCAGGGTCCAGCAGCAGGTGAAAGGCCAACCGGTCGAGCAGGGCGGCGGGCATGCGTTCTTCGTCGCTCGCGCCTTCGTCCAGCGCTACCACGGCCAGCCGAGCCGGGCAACGTTCGGTCAGTCCGTCGCGCTCCAGCGCCACCTGGTGGGTGTCCAGCGCAGCGGCCAGGTGCGATGCCGTGCCGGGCCCCACCCGCTCGGCCATGGCCAGCAGCAAAAAACCGCCATCGGCCCGCGCCAGCAACCCGCGCTGCGCCACCGGGCGGCCAGCGTGCAGCGTGGCCGACAGGTCCAGCCCGCCGAGCAGGGCGGTGTCGCTGGCGCTCAGTGGCACGCGCAGAAAGGGTGTCGATTCAGGCAGCAGACTGCGCAGCAGCAAAAGCCACGCATCGCGCAGTGGGCCAGGCGCCGCGCGCAAAGCGGCGCCGCCCAGGCCCACCGGATCCACCGCCAGCAGCGCCGCCGCGAGCGCCGCGCGTGCGCTCAAACCGGGTGGCGCAAGGGAGTTCATCTCAATCGCGCTGCCGGAGCGCGATCCGCAACGCAGGAAGCAACGGCGACCGGGGGCACAGAGGAACCGGCTTTGCCGGGCCTCTGGTGCCGCCCCCCTGGGGGGGTGACGCGAAGCGGCGCGGGGGGGGTCACTTCAACAGCTCTTCCACTGCGCGCTCCACGCGCACGGTCGATCCGGCGTTGTCCAGCGGGTTGCGGCGCAGTCGGTGGCGCAGGGCAGGGCTGGCCACACGGCGGAAGTGCGCGTCGCCCACGGCGGCGTCACCTTGCAGCGCGGCCAATGCACGTGCGGCGCGGATGAGGGTCAGGTCGCCGCGCAGACCGTCGGTGCCGAGCGCCATGCACAGGGCGGCGGCGCGCTCGCGCGCGGCGTCGGGAATGGCCACATCGGCCAGACGCGCGCGGGCCGCCACCAGTTTGCGGCGGATGCGCTCGTCTTCCTTCTTCCACTGCGCGATGAAAGCCTCGCGGTCCTGCTCGAACGCGTCGCGGCGCTTCACCACCTCCACCCGCTCGGCCAGCAACTCGGGAGTTTTCACTTCCACCGACAAACCGAAGCGGTCCAACAGCTGCGGGCGCAGCTCGCCTTCTTCCGGGTTGCCGCTGCCCACCAGCACGAAACGCGCCGGGTGGCGCACCGACAATCCCTCGCGCTCCACCACGTTTTCGCCCGAAGCGGCCACGTCGATCAGCAGGTCCACCAGGTGGTCTTCGAGCAGGTTGACCTCATCTATATAGAGAAAGCCCCGGTTCGCCTGGGCCAGCAGGCCGGGCTCGAAAGCTTTCACGCCCTGCGACAGCGCGCGCTCCAGATCGAGCGCGCCGACCACGCGGTCTTCGGTCGCGCCCAGCGGCAGGTCGACCACCGGCACCGGGATCAAGTGCGATTTGGGAGTGGCGCCTGCAGGCCGCAGCGCGGCGCAGTCGGCGCAGCGGCTGGCGCCGTCGGCCGGATCGCAGCCGTAGCGGCAGCCAGTCAGAACTTTGATCTTGGGCAGCAGCGCGGCCAGGGCGCGCACCGCGGTCGATTTGCCGGTGCCCCGGTCGCCCAGCACCAGCACCCCGCCGATGCTCGGATCGATGGCGGCGATCAGGATCGCCGTTTTCATCTCGTCTTGGCCGACGATGGCGGAGAAAGGGAAGGCTTGTGCCATGCGGGTCAGTATGGCACAAGCCCATCAAACTCTAAAACGATGACATCTAGATATGTACTGAAAAATTGACACATTTTTGTCGGAGCGCTGTGAAACCCGGCTGCTGTTGTCGGTTCCGGCAAAGAACTGCACCATTTGAAGGCGATTTCGAGCCGGCGAGTCGGTTTCACGGTTTGACGGTTGGTTCTCCGAAGATCGTTCGGCGGGTTGGGCTGAGTTCAGCGTGCCACCGGTCGATGCACCGAAGGTGCCCTTTGGCTTCAAGGTGTCGCAAAGTGCGGGCAATGGATTCGCGGGTGGTGTTGAGCACCACTGCAAGCGCAAACTGACCCGGCAGGCGCACTGCTGTGGCACCCTGTGCATTGCCCAGCAACTTCAGCGCGGCCATCAGCCGGCGCGGCAAGTCCCGCAAGCGCACCACCTGGCCCGAGTCCGCCAATTGCGCAAACTTGTGAGTCATGCTGTGATGCAACGTGGCGAGAAGAACAAGGTCTAGCAACAATGGGACAGCCAGCGCGGCGACGGGCAATTCGCACACCCGACCCGTGGACAGAGCCCGAGCGCCCACCTCGTTTCCTTCACCGGCCGATGGTGGTCGGACTGAAGGCACTTGGGCGCGCCATCCTTCAGGAGAGCGGACACGGATGCCCGGGTCAGGCAGACGCAGGCTGATGACGTCATGTTTTCACAGGTGTGTCTGCATCCTGCGCGATTGCCGCGGACCCCAGCGGCCTCGGACCTGAAAATGCGATGTGGATCACATGGGGTGTTGAACATGCCACGGACAGCCTTGAGCGTTGAGTGAGGTGCGCAAGAAGGAGCCCATCACAAGCCGACTCGGTGACTGCCTTGATGGTGCGACTGAACTCGGCCAAACAGACGCTGCGCGACATTGCGCACGCCCTTGGCCACGACCTGCGCACCTCGCTGCGCATGTGGTGAACCACGCACAAATGATGGGCGCGCCGACCCATGGCGAAAAGCCCGACGGTGCCGTGCGCCTGTCGCACAGGGTGCTGGACGCCAGCCGGCAGCTGCAGCGCCTGATGGAGTCCATGTCGGCGTTGGCTCGGCTTCAAGTCGGCCTGTGCCAGCGGGCGCAAGGTGCACCAGTGCCAGGCCAGGGGAAGGGCATGGCACTGGTGCACCCCGCATCGTCGAATGCCATGGCGGTCGGGTCTGGGTCACGGTGCGCCCAGGAGTAGGGGCTCGATTCGGTTTCAGCCTGCCCCAGCGCGGCGGCTGAAGCCCATTCCAACAGCTCGCCACAGCAGCAGCGGGACGTCTGCCTTCGCCAAGGTGGGGCGGCTTTGCCAGCTGCGGTACTCCATGGTGCCGATCTTGTCGAGGATGCGCAGCCCCCCTTGCACCATGATCCGCAGCCAGCGCGCCCGGGGATGCGCAGCGCCAGCGGAGCGCCCTGGTTCATCAGCGTGCGTGCCTGGCCGCACAGTTCGCTGACCAGTGCCTGGCAGCGAGTGCTGCGGTCGGCGTCGATGGGACTGCAGAAGTCGGTCAGCTGCAATCCGTGGCGCCCCAGCGCGTCAAGCGGCAGGTAGCTGCGCTGGCGCGGCAGGTCCACGCTGATGTCCTG
>JBIIQD010000211.1:0-5264 GCA_044342265.1 Hydrogenophaga sp.
AGGGCGTTGAAGGGCACGTCTTCGGTGAGCCAGCCGCCTGTGCCGTTGGCGCGCACGAGTTTCTGCGTGACCGAGCCGATGCGGCCGGTGGTCTCGGGGGCGAAAGTGGCGAACTCGCTGGAGGTCAGCTGGCCGGCGGTGTTGTACAGGCGCGTGGCGAGCACGCGCGTGGTGGTGCTGGCATCGGCGAACTCCCAGCGCCAGGACAGGGGCTGGCCCAGCGCGTTCCAGGTGACGGCCTGCAGCAGCGGCTGGCCGTTCCAGAGCATGCCCGAGAGGCGCCCGGCGGCGTTGTGCTGGTGGGTCAGGACGGCGCCGCTGGGGTAGGTCAGCGTGGCCAGATCGCCCCTGCCGCCGCCGCTGGTGCGGTAGGTGAAGGCGGTGGTCTGCACGGTGCTGTGGTTGGCGATGGCGGTGGAGAGCGTCTGCGTCTGGCGGGTCAGGCGGCCGAAGGCGTCCCACTGGTACTGGGTCGTTGCGTGGGTGAACAGGCCGTTGGGACCATCACCCTTGTCCACGATCTCGCACAGGCGGCCTTTGCTGGCGTTGGGCTGGTTGGTGGCGTTGCAAGCGGCGCCCGCGAGGTCGTAGCGCAGCTCAATGGTCAGCGTCTTGCCGGCGGTGGTGCTGGCGGGGGTGCCAGCGGCCGGGCTGTACCTGATCAGCGTGGGGCGGCCCAGCGCGTCGCGCGTGATGTCGGTGGCGCGGGCGATGGCGTCGACGATGCGGCTGGGCAGGCCCAGGGCGTCGTAGGTCGAGGCGGTGGTGCCGGCGTCGGGCGTGGCTTCGGCGCGGGCGTTGCCTTGGGCGTCGCGGGTGAAGCTGGTGGTGACGTAGTTGAAGTCGATCACCTGCGTCACCGCGTCCTGCGCGTTGTAGGTGATGGTGGCGGCGCGGCTGGTGGCGTCGGTCACTCGGTTGATGCGCTCGAGGCCATCGCGACCGTAGCTGGTGGTCTGGCCGAGGGCGTTGGTGACTGAGGCCAGGCGGCCGTTGGGGTCCTGCGTGTAGGTCTCGGAGATGCCCGCGCCCCAGGTCTCGCTCTGCACGCGGTTGAGCGCGCTGATGGTGCGCCGGATCTGCAGGGCCAGGGCGCCGCCACTGTTGCGCACCTGCTCGTCGGTGGCGTTGCCAGCCGGGTCCAGTGTGTAGACCGCGCTCTGGCCGCGGTTGTCAGTCCAGCCGGTGTTGCGCAGCGCGGCGTCGTAGTGGTAAGTGATGGTGTGGCCGTTGGGCAGGGCCACGCTTCTGATCTGGCCGTCGGCGGTGTAGACATACGCGGTGGCAAGGTTCACGCCGCCAGCGGACAGGGTGGAGGTGGCGAGCCAGCCGCGCGGCGTGTAGGTCATGCGCCGGATCAGGCCCGTGGGTTCATTGATCTGCGACACCAGACCGGCCGGGCTGTAGGCGTAGGAGGTGACGTGCCCCAGCGGGTTGGTCTTGCTGATGAGCTGGCCCCAGGTGTTGTACGCGGAGGTGGTGGTGCTGCCGCGCGGGTCGGTCTCGGTGGCCATCAGGCCTTGGGTGTTGTAGGTCCAGGTCCAGACTTCGTTTACCGGCGTGCCGGTGGTGGCGGTGACGGTTTTGCGCAGCAGGTTGCCCTTGTCGTCGTACTCGAAGGTCGTGCGCTTGCCGCCGGTTTCGTCGATCTGGGTGGGGAGGCGAAAGGTGGGGTGCCAGGTGATGGTTTGCGTGCGGGCGTTGCTGCCTTCGGTGAGGGTGGTGGGGAGATTACGACTCGTATCAAATGCGCGAGAAACGCTACGACCGCTGAAGCTAGACTGACCAACTATTAGTCCGTCCGCATTGATGGCGCGTACGCTAATTGGATCGGTCGATTCTTCGAGGGGAGGCAAGCTTGCGGAGACTACGCTGAGACGCTGACGAACAGAACTGTAGCCATATGTGCGAGCTGTGCCAAGTGGATCAATAATCCTAGCTTGGTTGTAGATTCCAGCGCTATTCTGAACGGCACTTTGTGCGTAGTCCACCTGGTAGCGCATGGCGCCAGCTGCGCGAGTAGATTGAATAGCGCGCCCTTTGGAATCGTAAACATAGGTGTCCGTTCGATTGCCATTCAAACTGTAGCCGGTCAACCAGCTTTGATTGTTTTGGTCTTCGTAATGGAGGCTTTGGCTACTTGAGTCGGAATAAATTATTTGGGTAAGGTGTCGATTGGTGTCATAAAGGTAGGATACGGAATCGAGTTGGGTGCCTGCCGAATTAATTGCTCTGACTTGGCTGATGTTGCCTTCTGTATTGTATGAGAAGGCCAGTTTTTGTCCAAACGAATTGGTGACCTGGGTTGGGCGCAACTCCTTAGGATCAAGTCCTTGTTCCAATTCAAATGTTGTAATCCATCCGTTTCGGTGTTTAATCTGTTTCAGATAGGCCTGATTGGTGAATTCTGCGCCTAGTGCTTCCGCTGGTGAAAACACAAAAATGTACTGATCTTGGGTGCCCTCATCTTCGAAAACATATTGACTGTTGATGGTTCTGTTACCGTCAGGATGAGTTGCCCAAAACTTTCCCGTTTTGTCGCCAATCGGGATCCACGACTCCAATCCGTTTGGCTTAAACTCTCGGTAACGCCCGTCTCCGAAAGAAATTATTGCTCGGCCTTGGTTGGGCCTTGTGCCGCCGGCAAAGGCCGACTGAACTAGTGTGAGCTTGGCGCTTAGGTTGTGAGTCCATCCTTTGCCCATAGTCGATGTCGCAGCATCGGAATAGAAAAGTGCCAAACCCGAAGCCCCGTTTGAACCACCGGTTCCAGAGTTTGACACTCCCATTGAGGCAAAACCTTGTAGCTCAATTTCTTTGGCGCCTCCGACCCTACCACTTCGATACACCCGCTGAAACACAATGCCATGGGGTCCTTGCAGAGCAATATCGGACTCATTTCGATACTTTTCCCCCGTTGCTGGAGTAATTGGATTGCTTGTCTTCAAGCCATCTTGACAAGGGCATGTATTGCAATCCGGTGGGGAGGTGTTTGGTGCGCTATCAGGCGGGGGTAGTGTTTCCGCGCAATATGCATAGTAGCTCCCGGATTCTATTTGAGGAGCCTCATATGTCCAGCACGAGAGGGCGCCCGTACTGTCGAAACCACAGTTTCGGCCGGTTGCCAAGAATGAACCTCTACAGGCAAACATTTGACTCATATCAACACTAACGCTCAAAGTGGCTAAGTTAAAGTAACTGCCATTGGTTAAGTTTCTATTCTGATTCTCAATCATTTTTAGGCGATGGAGTTCCATTGCAATTTGGCATGAGTCAATGTAGCTATTTGAGCTTATGCCGATTGAATTTGTTGTTACTGTGTTGGTCTGGTACCTGCATAACTCAACCGCTTGGGCGGCAATGGAGGTGATTGATAACACTACGCCGATGATCAACGTGAATTTCAGTTTGAGTTTCATGATTTCCCTGCTTTTTGGATTTGATTGGTTGTTTGGTATCGCCCGGTCGGATGTTAATCAGTCTCGGTTCTTTTTGGGGGTGCAATATCCACTTCGCAACTCCCTCTTCAACAACTTCCCGCTCGGATTCTTCGGCAGCGCCTCCGCGAATAACACCCGCTTGGGGCATTTGAACGTCGCCATGTGCGCATTGCAATGGGCCATCACCTCGTCCTCGCTCAATGACTGTCCGGCCTTTACCACGATCACCGCCGTCACCGCCTCGACCCATTTGGCATCGGGCAATCCGATCACCGCCACCTCGCTCACCGCAGGCAAGCGGTAGATCATTTCTTCGACCTCGCGGCTGGCGACGTTTTCGCCGCCGGTCTTGATCATGTCTTTCTTGCGGTCGACGACGGTGACGTAGCCCTCGGCGTCGATGGTGGCGAGGTCGCCGCTGTGGAACCAGTCGCCGCTGAAGCTGGCCGCGGTCTTTTCGGGGTCGTTGAAGTAGCCGAGCATCAGGTGCGGCGAGCGGTGCACGATTTCGCCGACCTCGCCCACGGCCACATCCTTCATCTCGTCGTCGACCACGCGGGTCTCGACGTTGATCACCGCCTTGCCGCAGGAACCGGGTTTGCGCAGCTGGTCCTCCGGGCCGAGCATGGTCGCGAGTGGCGCAATCTCGGTCTGGCCGTAGAGGTTCCACAGGCGCACGTTCGGCAGCCGCGCCGCCAGTTCCTTGAGCACCTCGACCGGCATGATGGACGCGCCGTAGTAGCCCTTGGCCAGGTGCTGGAGCTTGCCCGCGTCGAACAGCGGCGAGCGCAGCAGCGCGATCCAGACCGTGGGCGGCGCGAAGAAGCTGGTGATCTGGTGCTGTTCCAGCAGGGCGAGCAGGTGGTCGGGCGTGGGCTTGCCGGTGATGACGTTGCTGCTGCCAATGTAGATGGCGGGGCCGAAAAAGACGTCGAGCTGGGCGCAGTGGTACAGCGGCAGGGCGTGCAGCGTGCGGTCGGCCTCGGCCACCTCGGCGTTGATCACGCAGCTGACGTACTGCCAGAGCACGGCGTCGTGCGTGAGCATGGCGCCCTTGGGCATGGACTCGGTGCCGCTGGTGTAGACGATCTGCGCCAGGTCGTGACTTTGCGTGCGCACCTCGGGCAGCGGGTCGGTGCAGGCGGCGAGGTCGTCGAAGCGGTGCATGCCGGCGGCCGGCTCGCTCGGGTCTTCGCTGGGCAGCCAGATGAACTGCTGGACCTGCGTCTCCAGCGCCGAGGCCTCGCGCGCGAGCCCGGTCAGGCCGCTGTCGGTGGCGAGCGTCTTGGCACCGGCGTGGCGCAGGATGTAGGCGACCTCTTCGGCCTTGAGCATGAAGTTGATCGGCACCAGCACCGCGCCTCGGCGCGCCAGAGCGAAGCGCAGCGCGGCGAAACCGTGCGAGTTGCGCGCCAGCACGGCAACCTTGTCGCCCTCGCCGACGCCGATCTTGTTCAGCCCGGCGGCCAGTCGCGTGACCAGGGCGTCGAACCCGGCGTAGGTCCAGGTGGTGGCGCCGCAGGTGATCGCAGTCTTGGCCGGCAGGCGCAGGGCGGTGCGGTGCAATGCGTCGGCGATGGTCTGGCGGCGCACGGCGGGTGAAAGAGGCGAAAGGGTCGGCAGGGGGGAAGCCATCAACGAAATCTCCTGTTACAGCGACGCGTTTTATCATTGCCCCGATGTCCGGTCCACCGCTCGCCTCCACCGCCCTTGACCGATCGCTCGGCGCCTGGGGCCGGCGCGTGCGGGCCAGCTGGGCCTCCTGGTGGCATGTGCTGCTGCTGGGGGCGCAGGTGCTGGTGCTGGCCTTGACCCCGTCCAGCT
>JBIIQD010000341.1:0-3899 GCA_044342265.1 Hydrogenophaga sp.
GCGCTGTCCACACTGGCTGCCGAGGGCCTGTTGGTCTACCGGCCCAACTGCGGCTACATGGTCCAGTCGTTCACCACCAAGGACGTGGTGAACATCTACGCGGTGCGGGGGATTCTTGAAAGCCTGTGTGTGCGTCAGGCGGCCGAAGCGGGTTTGTCCGACGCGCACCACGGAAAGATCCACAAGGTGCTGACCGAAACCGAAGAGTTGCTGCGGCAGTCGGTCTGCACCGATGAGGTCAGAGAGCATTGGCTGGAGCTGAACAGCCGCTTCCATGAAGTGCTTCTGGACGCATGCGACAACGCCTATCTCGCGGACCAGTTGCGCAAGTCGCGTGCGATCCCGCTGCTCAAGCAGATGAAGTTCCGATCCATCGAGCTCGACGAGATCACTCGCTCACATTCAGAGCACCAGCAGATCTTCAGCGCCATCATTGCGCGCCAGGTCACGCGGGCCCAGGCTCTGGCCGAAGAGCACATCCACCGCTCGACCGAACGCGCGGTGGACATGTGGCGCCTGGCCGATGCGCGAAAGCTGACGCTGGTCAGTCACAGCAAAGCCGCCTGACGTTTGGCCCTTGCGGGTCGATCTTCAGGTCACGCAGTGGTTCTGGGCAATGGGTGGCCGGGTTTCACAGGCACCCACTATTCAGTGGCTGTCGAAAATGGCCTGGTAGGCCAGCACCGCGCCCCTGCTGGCTTCGCGCTCGGCTTCGGTGGGCTGTGCGGGATCGGCCGCCAAGGGCAAGCTGCCCAGTTTCATCAGGGCGGCCATGAGCAGCAGGCGGGCCTTGGTGCCCGTGAGGTTCGCGCCAGCTATGGTCCAGGGTTCCGGATCGGCAAAGCCTTCGGGCGCGCCGCGCCCCACACGCACCACCGGCAAGCCCGAAAACGCGGCCGCCAACAGCACCCGAGACCGTGCTGCGGAGGGCGTCTTGCCATAGGGCACCAGGCCTTCGAGCACCAGTCCACCCAGGCGGCCGGTGGACAGCTTGCGTTCAATGATGGCCCACAGGTCGCCCTCGGCCGATGGGTCGTCTCCCCATTCTTCACTCGAGAAGCTGCCGTCTTTGACGATGGTCACCGAGGGAATCGCATCGGCCTGCAACTGCCCCTGGTGTTTGACCACCACCGGCTTGTGCACCAGCCCGGCAGGCGTGCGCACGACGGCCATCACCTGGTCGGGCAGCACGCTAAGGCGGACATCAGAGCACCAGGTGTGGCGATAGGCCGGCAGGTACATCACCGCGATGCGCCCCAGGTGGCTGATCTGCCCCAGGATGCCGCCATGGCCGCCGGTGGCGGTGTAGCCACCGGGCCGCGCGTCGACCTTGGCCACTTCGCGCGCGGCAAAGAATTGTTGCTCCTGGATCACCAGGGTGCCCAGGCGGTTGCGGCCTTGCGCGTCGCGCCAGACGTCCGATGCGATGTAGCGCGCTGAGTCGCGGATGTTCTGTGGCCCGTCGTTGCTGAGCTGGCCGTGAGGCCGCTGCGCCGAATTGCAGGCGATGGGTTTGGTGGTGTCGATCAGCAGGTTGAACCAGTAGGCACATTCTTCCACCTGCGGGCTGCCCTGGGTCCAGACCATGCCGTCATAGGCCGGGTCGGCGGCGATGGCGGCCACCCGGTTGGTGATGAGCGCCAGCGCGGGGCGCGGAGGTGCGCTGGCCAGGTGGAACGGCCGGTAGGGGAAAAATTCATGGCGGCGGCGCTCGGGCGGAATGTCACCCTGGCCCACGTCGGTGCGCGCGGCCTCGGGCAGGCCCTGGGTGTAGCCAGACGGTGGGAGCACGCGGTGGAAGTCGATGTCGGCCACCGACGACAGCACGCTGGCCAGACCGTGCTCGTCCAGCCCCAGGCGGTCAATTTCTTCAAAGCTGCGCGAGCCATCCGGAAAGAAGCCTTGCCGGGCTTTGGACTCGTCAGCACCGGGCTCGGTCAGCTCATCTTCCCAGGGTCGACCGTCGGCCTGCACCGCCACATACGGCAGCGGGTACAGGCCATCCTCAGGGTTCAGCTGAACCGCGTAAACCGGCTTGTCGCTGGCCGACTGGCGCTGCGCCGAGAACACGCCATCGGCGTTCACGTAGCCGTCGGGTGGCCCGTACAGCGCGGCTGCATCGGCCTCCAGCGGATGGGCTGAGAACTGTTCCACGTACACCATGACCGGCGCCGCCAGCCGCTGGGCGCGCAGCGCATCAAACCGCAGCGCTTGCCCGTTGGCCGCCAGCCGCGGCGGCAGCCCGCGCAGCACACGCGCCTTGTTGGCGGTGACCAGCGGCGGCGTGTTCTGGATGGTGGCCGTGGGTCCGGCCATGTGGGCAATGCGCGGTTTGCGGTTCATGGTGGGTTGGCTCGCTTCAGGTCAGGCCATGGCCGGGGTCTGCACCATGGCGGGCCGCCGGTCGCGCCAGGGAGTGGCCACCTCGAAGGCGTGCGCCGCCCGCAGCAGCACGCCTTCGGCAAACGGCCGGGCCGCCAGCTGGATGGACACCGGCATGCCGTGGGGGCCGAAGCCACTGGGCACGCAGATGGCCGGCATGCCGGTGAGGTTGAAGGCCATCGTGAAGTTGGGCTTGTCCAGGTTGTCCCAGCGTGGCACCTGGTCGATCAGTGGCGCTTCATCGGGGTTGCCTGCGGTCAGCACCACATCGACACCGGCCATGGCGGCCGCCATTTCGGCGATGAGTTCGCGCCGCCTGCGCATGGCCTGCACATAGTCCATGCCATTGCACAGCGCCGCAAACACCAGGCGGTCGCGGTAGCGCTGGCCAAAGCGCTCGGGGTGGTCGATCATCATCTGCTCGTAGGCCGCGCCACGTTCGACGGTGGAAATGAAGAAACCGGCGGCGGTGTAGTCCTGCATCGGCGAGACCTTCAGGTCCACCACCTCGGCACCCAGCTTCAAGAAGGTCTGGACGCTCGCCTCCAGGCTGGCGCCCACGGCTTCGGACACCGGGCGGTCCTGTTCGTGCCAGCGCCGCAACACGCCCACTTTCAAGCCCTTGGCACCCAGCTTGAGGCCACTCAGATAGTCGCCTGCTGGCCGCTTGGCACTGGCCGGGTCGCTGGGATCGTGGCCAGCCAGCGACTGGAGCATCAGCGCGCAGTCTTCGGTGGTCCAGGCCATGGGGCCAATGTGGTCCAGCGAGTAGGCCGCTGGCGCCACGCCCGATCGGCTGACCAGGCCATAGGTGGCCTTCAGGCCCACAATGCCGCACAGCGCCGCTGGGCCGCGAATGGAGCCACCGGTGTCGGTGCCCAGCCCGCCCAGCACCAGACCGGCAGCTACCGCCGCGCCGGTGCCACTGGACGAACCGGCGGTGAAGCGCTGGGTGTCCCAGGGATTGCGTGACGGCGGCCAGGGCAGATCGAACGAGGGACCGCCATCGGCGAACTCGTGGGTGGTGAGCTTGCCCATGAGCACCGTGCCCGCCTTGGCCAGTGCAGTGGCGCAGGTGGCGTCGCGGGTCGGAATGTTCTGGCGGTTGTGGGCCGACTGGCAGGTGGTCAGGATGCCTGCGGTGTCGATGATGTCTTTGAGCCCGATGGGAATGCCATGCAGCGGCGACTTGGGCCCGTTGGCCGCGATCTCGGCTTCGGCGCGGCGGGCATCGGTCAGCGCACGCTCGGCCGTCACGGTGACGAAGGCGTGCAGTTGCGGCTCGAGCGCGTCCACGCGGGCCAGGCACATCTCGGTCAGGTCGACCGGCGAGAGCTCGCCAGCACGGATCAGCCGGGCGGCTTCGGCAATGGTGGGGATGTCGGCGCTCATGACGTCACCTCTGTGGCGGCAGCGGCGGGGGCAAACACATGGGCGGGTTCGGCCATGTAGGTGCGCGGGCTGCGAATGCGCGCGGCCATTTCGGTGATGTAGCCGTAGGCTTCGGTGTATTCGGC
>JBIIQD010000212.1:0-5224 GCA_044342265.1 Hydrogenophaga sp.
AGCGACATGACGCTGCCGAACGCATGCGGGAACATGGCCCACAGCCGCTGCTGAAACGCCTCCGGGTCGGCGGACTCGGTCATTTCGTCGGAGCAGATGACGTAGTGCGGCTCAATGGCTTCGCCCAGGCCGGCGGCTTCAAACTGCTTGCGCGTGATGCGCGTGAACACCACGCCGTGGCCCCAGGGGAAAGCGAGCTTGCCCTGGTGAGCGCCGCTGGGCTGCACCAGTTGCGCGTCGCGCTCCAGCGCGTTGACCACCTGGATGGCGCAATGCCGCGCCTGCGCCAGCGGGTTGATGACGACCTTGGGCCGCCCGTCGGGGATGATTTCCCAGGCCTGTCGGGTGGCGCTCTTGATGGTCTCCAGCCGCCAGTCTTTGGTTTCCAGGATCAGCAAGCCGCGGCGCGGATGCAGGATCACAAAGTCCGGGTGCGACTGTTTGGGGCCGACCGGCACGTCGTACCAGAGCAGGTAATCGGCCTCGAGCTTGTCTTCCAGCCGCTCGGCAAGGCGTTTTTCGCCGCTGGTCATGCGTGAAACGCAGGCGCCCAGGGCAGGTATCAGTGTGGCCATCTGACTTGTATCTGTTTGCTTCCCTGAGTGGATGATGCACCAACTTGCAGGAAACCCAGCCGCACTCGCTGTCAATGATGACCATCGGCGCATTCGCGCCCATGCACCCCGCCCACACCCACCAATGACAACCCGTGATCGCTCATCGAGGAATTGTTCGCCCAAAAAACACCGGCGTGTGAAGCATGGAACTTGTTATAGCTGGGCTTTCCAGATTCCACTGAACCCGTGTGGTGTATTGCTTCAGTCCAAAGTAGCTCACCGCAATCAGATGGCAATACTGCGTTGAATGGTAGCCGGGACCACGATGAACTTCCCCGTGAGAGATGAATTGGCGTCCGATGCCCCCTTTTGGCAAGATATCCGACTCCAAATCCAGCGTTACATCTCGGTTGGGATCAACACCCACCGTGCACACCATATGAACCTTCAGGTTCCGCCCGGATGGGTTGCGAAATCTCATGTAGGGGTAAACGCCGCGTTGGTCCAGTTTGTTATCGGTGAGAACCATGGATGCAATCCCAGCGAAGTCCCTTCGAATCTGATCAATCAGAAGAACCACCAACAACACCAGGACAAGAGCCCACACAACGAGAGTTTTCCCTGAATTCGAAACTCTCATATGTACCATCACTCAACAGGGATGGTCTGACCGCGGAACCATTTGGCTTCTTCATAGTGATTCTTGACGGGCGATTCAGCGTATTTCCAATAGTAACGCCAGGGATTTTTCTTGAATCCAAACAGACTTTGGCCAATAACAAAACAAAACTGATTACGAATCGTTCCCGGAGCGCGTTGAAGTTCCTGCGCCGTAGCAATCAAAACCGATGAAATTTCATTTGGCAACAAATTCATGTCATGCTCACTGACGGCAGGGTTGTTCGGATTATTGCCAAAGACGCACCGCAATTTGAAACGGACGGCCGACGAACCTCCATTGCGAATTATCAGCGAGGGGCGCAGGCGGTTAGGTTCCGGTCTATCCAGCAGCTCCAACCGGTCAAGCCGGCCGAAGTCCCGCTGAATAGAAAACCATCCACCGCCCAACAGAGCGACAAAAAGAACAAGGACCCATGCCAACTTAGATTTCATCCATTACTCCCAGTGATCAGTCTAGAACATTTTCGAACCGGAAAATTATAAACAGGTGACGTTGTATGACTCCAATGCCGTGACAGTAAATCCGGCCAAGGCAAGGATCGGTTCAGGTGCCAGGCACAAAAAACTCAAAGACAACGCGGTCTTGCCTTTTGCCTATAGCCGGGCGGCTAATTTCCCGCTCCCGCTCGCCTCACTCACCAACCGCTGCGTCGCCCGCGTAGCCCCCACGTAGAACAGCCGCGCTTCCTCGCGCTCGTCTTCGCCCTCGGCGGGCATGCGCCCGGCGCCCACCAGCGCCACCACCGGGAACTCCAGCCCTTTACTGACGTGAAGCGTCATCACCTTGATGCTGTCGTGCGCAGGGTCGAACACCCTGGACGAGTTCCGGCGCAGCTGGTGCGGCAGCTTGAGTTTGCGCAGGAATTCGGCGCACAGGTCCCTCGCTGTGGTGGTGGCAGAGGAAGGCCATGTCAGCCCAGGCGTGGCCTTCGCGGTGGGCGGTGGCCAGCAGCTCGGCCACCTGGGCCACCTCTCCGCGCAGGGTGGGCAGGCGCTCGATGAGCGGCCTGTACGTCACTTTCTTGCCGTCGTGCCCGCAGCTGACGCGGGATCAGGCAACGGGGTCAGGTCTTGCCTTTTGCCCCTCACCATCCTGCAAGGCAAAAGACAAGACCTGACCTCAAACGACCGGTGCGGAATTGCACGCTTCAGTGCCAGTTGTGCCCGAGACTTCACGTGGCCCCGCAGTGGACGGGCTATGCTTCCGGGCAATGCCAAAACCCAAGGGATGAGAGGAAACATGAGAGTCTGCACCGTCATGACGATGACGTTTGTTGCTTTGCTGGCAAGCGTCGATGCCCACGCGATCAACAAATGCAAGGACGCTTCGGGCAAGGTCACCTACCAGGATGAAGCTTGTGACGATTCCAGCAAGGCACAGGTTATGAAGGTGCCTCAGAAGGCACCGCCTGCGGCGGCCAGTGCAAAAGGCGGCGCACCCGCCTCACCGGCTTCCGCTGGCGACAACAGCACCCCTGGCGCCGGTGTAAAACTCTTGAATCGGGAAATGCTGGGGTTGGCGGCCATGCATGCGACCTTGGAAAACTGCGCGAGGGTGGATTCCGCAGGACGCCGCAAATACTTGGCCGCACTGAGCAAGTGGCGTTCGGAAAACGCTGAAAGCCTGAAGCGACACGAGAACACAGAGGCGTATCAGTCGATCCTGCAACGTGTCCGCGAGGAGAACGGCAGCAACCAGAGTGAAGCCACCCGCGAGAACCTGAGAATTCAGTGCGAGCAAAAACTTCTGCCGAGCTTGTAACCTACAGGCGCGCAGCGAACTTCCCGCCTCCACTCGCCCCAATCACCAACCGCTGCGTCGCCCGCGTAGCCCCCACATAGAACAGCCGCGCTTCCTCGCGCTCGTCTTAGCCTTCGGCGGGCATGCGCCCGGCGCCCACCAGCGCCAACACCGGGAATTCCAGCCCTTTGCTGGCGTGCATGGTCAGCACCTTGATGGTGTCGGCCGCCGGGTCGAAGCTGCCCGCGCCTTTGCGCACCTGGTGCGGCAGGCCGCGCTGGCGCAGCACGCCGGCGCATTCGTCCATCTCGCTGTAGTGCCGGCAGATGACGGCCATGTCGCCCCAGGCGTGGCCTTCTTGGTGGGCGGCGCCCAGCAGCTCGGCCACGCGCGTGGCTTCGGCCCGCAGGCTGGGCAGGCGAATGATGAGCGGCGCTTCGCCGTCGCGCCCGCAGCTCACGGGCTTGAGCATGGGGATGCCGTCTTCGTCTTTGTCTTCGGCGGTCAAAAGATCGGCGGCGACCAGGCTGGCGGTCTGCAGAATCTGCCGCGTGTTGCGGTAGTTGATCTTGAGGATGGTGGTACGCCCCTGCGCCTGGATGCCCACGCTCTTGAAGCTGAACTGCTTGCTGCGGCTGCGCTCGTAGATGCTCTGCGCGTCGTCGTACAGCACGAGCAGGCTGTTGGTGGCGGGGTCCACCATCTGCGTCACGAGCTTGAGCCACTCGGGCGCGAAGTCGTGGCCTTCGTCGATGAGCACGGCCTGGTATTGCCCGCTGGGGATCTGGCGGCGGTCCACACCGGTGATGACGCGCTGCACCATGTCGGCCATCTTCTGGCCCACGGGCTGGTTGTTGGCGGGCAGCTCTTGCCCAAAGGCCACCAGCTGGTCGCGGCACCATTTGTGAAAGTGCACCGCGTGCACGCGGTCGGCAATGCCTTTGGCGTCCATCACGCGGGCGAGTTGCTTGGCCAGCGGCTCGTTGAAGCAAAGGATGAGGATGGGTTTGCTGCCCGCGGTGTGCGCCTTGGCCAGGTGCTCGGCGCGGTAGCCCAGCAGCATGGTCTTGCCCGAGCCGGCCACGCCGTGGATGACGCGGTGGCCCTCGCCCAGGCTGCGGGCCAGCTGCTCCTGCTGCAGGTCCATCACGCGCATGATGCTGGGGAGTTGGGCGGCTTCGTCGCTGTCGTCAAACAGGCTGAGCGTGCCGGGCACGGCCACCCGCACCTCGGGGAACATGATCCAGCGCACCCGCTCCAGCTGCGGGAGCGACATGACGCCGCCCATCATGAAGGGGAACATGTCCCACAGGCGGCTTTGCAGCGCCTCGGGGTCGACGTGTTCGCCCATCTCGTCCTGGCAGATGACGCGGTGCGGTTCGATGGCGTGGGCGAGTTCGGCTTTGTCGAACTGCGCGCGGGTGATGTTGGGCAGCACCACGCCGTAGCTCCACGGAAAGGCCAGCTTGCCCTGGTGGCGGCCCTCTGGCTGCACCAGCTGCGGGTCGCGCTCCAGCGCGTGCACCACCTGGTGCGCGTACTGCCGGGCCTGCTCCAGCGGGTTGGGAATGGTCTTGGGTCCGTGGTCGCCGTGGATGTCCCAGGTCTGTTTGTTGGCCTGGATGAGGGTGGAGAGCCGGAAGTCCTTGACCTCCAGAATCAGGATGCCCCGGCGCGGGTGCATGACGACAAAGTCCGGGTGCTGGTGCCGGGGGCCAACGGCCACGTCGTACCAGAGCAGGTAGTCGGCATCGAGCTTGTCTTCAAGCCGCTCGGCGGTGCGGCGCTCGCCCAAAGTCATGCGCGAGACGCAACTGCCCAGGGCGGGTATCAGTGTGGCCATCTGGCTTGTGTCTTTTTGTTTCCCTGCCCTGCATGATGCCCGCTTTTGGCCGAGGTTCAGCCGTTTACCTGCCAACAGGCACGCCCTACACTACGCCCATGCGTCCTTCCCAAGCCCTTGCCCAGCACCGCGACGCCGTCTGCAATGCGGCCGTGCGTTACCGCGTGAACAACATGCGTGTGTTCGGATCGGTGCTGCATGGCAGTGATGCAGAGGGGAGCGACCTTGATTTGCTGGTCGATCCGCTGCCAGGCGCGACGCTGTTTGATTTGGGTGGTCTGCAGGACGAGCTGGAACAGTTGATGGGGCTGCGGGTGGATGTGCTGACGCCCAAAGATTTGCCCGCCAAGTTCCGTGATCAGGTTTTGGCCGAAGCGCGCGCACTGTGAGCGACCTTCGTCT
>JBIIQD010000459.1:0-3159 GCA_044342265.1 Hydrogenophaga sp.
CGCTTCGTGGCACCTGGCCCTTGCCCACCAGGGCTCGCCGCAGCTCCGCACGGTTGTCAATCCGACCATCCATGACCAGCACCAGACCACTCGCTTCGTCGTGCAGCGGCTGGGCCTCTTCGCTGGACTGAGGAGTGGTGCGCAGCAGTGCATGACCCAGAGCCACCGAAGGACCGTGCCAGTACGTCATGCCGTCGGGACCCCGATGCGCCATGGCCGCCATCATGGATTCCACGGCGCCGGGCGCCACTGGAGCACCGTCAAACCGGACGACGGCTGCGATGCCGCTCATGGCGAGTGAAAGGCCGCCATCGGCACCAGTTCGCCCATGTCGGTAAAGGTCCCCGCCACGTCCGGGCGGTCGTTCACAGGCTGCCCCGCCCATTCCACCCAGGCGTGGGCATCGAGTTTCCGGTCAATGAACCGCACGCCGATGCGCAACCTCGCTTCTACCCCCCGTTCACGCAACAACCAGAGCAACACCAGCGACCGGGCCAGACAAGCCCGCGGGTAGGGCGGCCGGGCGGCGGCAGCATTGACCAGGCGCCCCCACTCACGGACCTGTTCCAGTGACGTTTCGCTGGCGCTGCGCTCTGCCAGTGGCCGGGCACCCGCCCATGCCAGCCAGCGCTGCAAGCCCAGCACTCGAAGCCCCACCCAGAACACCGGCATAGCCACCCACGCTGCCAGAAACATCCCGCGATCGGCCCAGGAAAGCGCCCGAAACATTTTCAAGGAACGCAGCCAGCCGCTCATGCCAGCTGTCCCTCATCCAGCCGCAATACACGGTCCGCCAGGGCAAGGCTGGCCGGCCGGTGGGTGATCAGGATCACCGTGCGCTGTTGCAATGCCTCGTGGCAGTCGGCGATAAAGCTGCGTTCGGCCTCGGGGTCGAACATGGCCGTGGCTTCGTCGAGCACCAGGATGGGCGGGTCCTTGAGCAGTGCCCGCGCCAGGGCGATGCGCTGCCGCTGACCGCCCGACAGGCGAATTCCCTGATCGCCCACCACGGTGTCGAAACCCTGCGGCAGCGCCATGATGAACGCCTCGGCCTGGGCCTTGCGCGCGGCCAGCCGGACGTCGTGTTCACTGGCCCCCGGACGACCGTAGGCAATGTTCTGTGACACGGTGGCATGCAGAAGCATCACATGCTGGGGCACCACACCGATCTGTCGCCGCAAGCTTTGCAGCTGTACCTCGGCGATATCAAGCCCGTCGATGCGGATGCAGCCTCGCGTGGGCGCCATCAGGCGCACCAGCAAATGCACCAGGGTGCTCTTGCCTGCGCCATTCGGTCCAGTCAGCGCGACGGTTTCTCCGGCGGCTACCCGCAGGTTCACGCCGTTGAGCGCTGGTGCCCGACCCGGGTAGGCGAAGTGAAGATCGACAAACTCAATGTCGCCGCGCACCGGCGGCAAATCGCCCGCGCGTCCTGCCAAGGGCTCTGTCGGCTCATGCATCACATCCGCCAGGCGCACCAACGCCCCCCTGGCCTGCCGGATCTGGCCGTACAGCTCAGCCAACGAACCCACGGGACGTGTGAGCAGAGCCGCGTAGAGCAGAAAACTCACCATATCCGCCGGGCTGCGCCCTTCGCTGGTGCCCATTCCCCACAGCAACAGCACCAGTCCTGCTGCCGCCAGAAACTGGACCGTCGGACTGAGGGCGGCATAGGCCAGTCGCTCCCGATTGCTCAGAGAGCGGACGCGGCCCACCTGCCGGAGGTACCGTTGCGACTCGATCGACTCGCGTGTGAACAGCTTGATGACCGGCAACATCGACAGATTCTCTTCCGCCACGGCCACCGCATCCGCATGGGCTTGCTGCAATTCGTTTGACAGAGGGCGCAGGCGACGCCCCAGCACCCTGAGCACCACATAAAACAGCGGCACCGCCAGCAACACAGCACCCGTGAGCCTCATGTCGATGCGCGCCATCAGCACCAGGGAGCCGGCCATGGTCAACAGCATGGGCAACACGCTCAGCAAGGTCCCGCTGAGAAAGCCCGCGAGTCGTTCGACATCATTCGTCAGCAGCGCCACCACGTCACCGTGGCGCCGTTCCTGGAACCAGCCCAGCGGCAGCGCCTGCAGGTGGTCGTAAAGCCGTGCGCGCAGGTCGGCGAGGATGGCCTCGGAGGTCCGTCCGAGCAACCACACGTTGCCAAACGACAAGACGGCCTGCAACGCCAGAAAACCCACCAGCCCCAAAAGAACGCCCTGCCCGATGCCGGCGGCACCGGAGAACACGCCCCCGGCCAGCCGCCCCGCCAACCAGGGCACCACCAACGCAACCGCCGATTCGGCCAGCATCAGCAGCGAGCAGATGACCAGTGCCGTGCGCCATGGCCGGGCGAAGCCCAGGACCCAGCGCAGCGACAACGGCTGGGAAAGTTCGCCAGGCGATGCGCTCAAGCTTGAGCCCCTTGCCCATCCGACAGCCGGTTTGACAGCAGGTGCAGCAACGCCTGCTCGGCCTGCGGCACCACCCGGTGCCCGGCGCGCCGGATGCTCTCTTGCGTCCAGTAGCTTGGAGCGCCGTGATTCACCCAGGGCGCGGTCTCGCGACGGGCATACACATCGCGACGAAAGGCGACGTACGACGCCTGTGCCTGAGGCTCGTCATACACCCGGTCGGCCCACCGACGGTTCCTCGTCATTGGGGACGACAATTGGCCACCTATGTCCAACGTATTCATCCCCGCAGTCTACCGGCTGACCACCACCGCTCTGGGCCTGCTGCTGTGCGGCAGCGCCTGGGCCACGCCGGTCCAGATCGCCGCCCCCGGTCGCCCGGCGCTGCCCATCGTCATCAGCCCCGAGGCTTCGGCGCAGACCCGTGCCAACGCCAGCGAACTGGCCGACCTGCTGGGCCGCATGAGCGGGCAGCGCTTCGAAGTGACCACCGGTACCGGCGAGACCGGCATCGCCGTGGGCACCGAAGCCCAGTTCGCCCACCTCAACGCCAAGCCCGGCTTCAAACCACAGGACATGCACGGCCGCGAGGACTACTTGCTGCGCTCGCACGCCAAGGGTGTGTGGGTGCTGGGCGCCACCGACCTGGCGGTGCAGAACGGCGTGTGGGATCTGCTGCACCGGCTGGGCTACCGCCAGTATTTTCCGGGCGCCGCCTGGGAAATCGTGCCCAGCGCGCCCCGGC
>JBIIQD010000213.1:0-5188 GCA_044342265.1 Hydrogenophaga sp.
CGGCAGCTGGCGATCGCGCCCCATGGCCATCAGGATGCGGGCCACGCCCGCCAGCATGGGCAGGGTGTTCGTGAAACCGACCACGATGCCCAGCACCCAGGCCAGCAGCACCGGGGCCCAGGGTCCCACGGTCTGGGCCAACAGCTCGAAGATCGCGGCTGCCGGGTCCTTCAGCTCGATCGCTGCCATGGCACTGCCCACAATCCACGTCATCACCACATAGAGCAACGCCGCAATCGCCAGCACGGTGAGGATGGCGCGGCTGACCGTGGTGCGGTCGTTCGGGTCTTTCACTTCTTCGGCCAGTGTGCTGACCGCATCAAACCCAAGAAAGGTCATGACCGCAACCGAGGCGCCGGCCAGCAGCTGCGCCCAAGGAATATCGGGGCCATCACCCCAAAAAGGCGTGGCGCTGAGGCGGGCGCCGTTGGCCGTTCCCTGGTTCATCGCCAGCACCAGCAGCACCATGACGCCCACCACGATCACCAACTGCGCGGCCACTGAAAGTGCATTGATGCGAGCAGCCACCTTGATGCCGGCCCAGTTGATGGCGAGCATCATCAGGGCCACACCGATGATCCAGCCAGCCCGGGGGATCTCCGGAATCAGCATCTGCATGCCGACCGCCATCAGCGAGAACACCAGGGCCGGCACCATCAGGTAGTCAAGCAACACCCCCCAGCCGGCGAAAAAGCCCCAGAAGTCGCCGAGACTGTGCCGGGCGAAGCCGTAGACCGAACCGGCGTTGGGCACGATGCGCGACATGGTCGCGTAGCTCTGAGCGGTGAAATACATGCAGATGGCGGCGACCACGTACGCTCCCGCCACCACGCCACCCGATGCGGTCCAGACAAACCCCAGGTTGGTCAACGGGGCAATGAGCGCCATGAAGGCCAACCCGTAGGCGACAAGGTCGAAGAACCCCAGTGAACGCTTGAGCTGACCGTTGCCAGTGCTGGTCGGCATGGCGCTGTCGGAGGTGACGGTAGAGGTGTCGCTTGGATGCATGATGTTCTCCTTCAAACAGTGGCAAGGGCATCGGCCTGGTCCTGAACCGGCGGGCGCCAGCTGGGCCAACCCAGTTCCTGCTCCAGCGCTGCGCCGATGCGCATGACCACTGCGTCTTCGTAGGTCGGACCGATGATCTGCAGTCCGGTCGGCACCCCGTGGCTGGCCATGCCGCTGGGCACGCTGAGCACCGGGTGACGGCTGAGCATGTTGAAGGGGTAGGTCATGCCGGCATTCATCAGGTCTTCGTGGGGAGTGTCCGATCCTTCTGCGAGCCAGCGGTTGTCGGCCAGTGTTGGGCAGATCAATGCGTCGTGGACTTCAAACACATCCTGGAGTGTCTGGTGCATGTGTGCCAGCTGATCGAAGGAGGCGAGGTGGTCGTCCAACGTGATCGATCGCGACCTGATGGCCATGGCCCGGACATAGTCGTTGGCCTGCTCCTCGCGACCCTCGATCAGCTGTTCGAGCAGCCGTCCCAGCGGAAAAACCAGTGCGTCGGTAAAGGCTTTGCGCACGTCGGCGGTCCACGGCAGGTCGACTTCAGTCACTTGCGCCCCCTGTTGCCTCAGGATCTCGGCCGCCTTGAGCGTGTTTTTCCTGACGTCCGGGCTGACCTTGAAAAAGCCCAGATCCATCGACAGCGCAATGCGCATGCCGCGCACCGGTAGTTGCTTCAAGGGCAGCTCCAGCCGAGGCTTCACGCTGCAGGGATCGGCGCGGTGAGGGCCGTTGATGACGTTGAACATCAGTGCGCAGTCGGCCACCGAGCGCGCCAGGACCCCATTGTGGTTATGGTGGTTCATCGCGAAGAAGATGCTGCTCTCGGGGACCCTTCCGTAGCTGGGCTTGAGTCCGACCACTCCGCAATAGGCGGCCGGCACGCGGATGGAGCCGCCGATGTCTGAACCGGAGGCCAGCGTGGTCATGCCTGCGGCGAGCGCGGCCCCGCTGCCACCCGAAGAGCCCCCGCAGGTGTACTTCGGGTTCCAAGGATTGCGCGTCACGCCATACCGCAGCGAGCGGGTGAACATGGCCACGCAGCACTCGGGTACATTGGTGCGCGCATGAATGACAGCTCCGGCGTCCAGAAGCCTTTGTGTGAGCGGCGCGTTGGTCGTGTCGGCCTGTTCGCCCAGCAGCCAGGACCCTTGCGTGATGTGCTCGCCCACCAAGTTGTGCTCGTCTTTCAGGGCCGTTGGAATGCCTTCCAAAAGACCGGCCCTCTCGGGCGTGCGGAGGTAGGTGCTCTCCGCTGTCCTGGCGGCCTTCAGGGCAGCTTCGTCTCTGCGGTTGCAAAAGGCATTGATCTCGACATTCAGCCGGGACGCGCGCCGTTGTTGTGCCTGCAGCAGTTCCACCGGAGATATGCGCCGCGCTTTGAAATGGGTGATCGCCTCGGAGGCGGTCAGGTAGCAGAGATCGTCTTCAGTCATGATTGGGCGGTCGATTCACGACCGGTGTTGAGGATGCAGGAAGCTTTGCGCTTGACAATATCCGAACTATAGTTCGGATATCTGAACCTGAACAGTGGGTCGTTCATCAGGGTTTTCACTAATCTGACCGCCATGCAAGAATCCGGAAACAAGACCGCCGCCGTGTCCGAACCCGTCCCGAACGAAAGACTGGCCCCACGGCGGAAGCCCGCCCAGATGCGGGCACTGCAAACCGTCGACCTGGTGTTGGAGGCCGCGGCCTCGGAGATCGAGCGGGAAGGGCTCGACAAGCTCACCACCAAGCGGATCGCTGCGGCGGCTGGGCTTTCGGTGGGTGCGCTGTATGAGTACTTCCCCAACAAGCAAGCGGTCGTGCATGCGTTGGTGACCCTCTGGCTTCAGCGCGTGGCCCAGGCAGTGGATGAGGTCCATCCCCGCCATGGGGGCGCGCGGGATGTGATGACCTACCTCAACGACCAGTTCCTGCTGGTGGCGCGGTTGTATGAAGACCGTCCAGGGCTGGGCGCGCTGATCCAGATGCTGGACGCGGTGCCTGAACTCAGCCAGGTGGCGCGCGACCACGATGCGCGAATCACCGCCAGCGTGGCTTCAGCGCTGGCGCACTACGCCCCACAGGCCGATCCGTTGCAGGTTGAAACCGCCGCACGTTGCATCGGTTTGCTGAGCCACAGTTTCTTGTGCGCAGCCCTGGTTTTCCGCACCGCGCCCAAAGACCTCATGTTTGCCAATGCCCGAGCGTGCTGGCTCGCGATCGTGAGCCCCTTGCTGATGCGATAAAGCCGACTTAAAGATCGGATAAATCTTCGATCTCGAATCTCTCAGTCGGTGTCTGGCATCAGCAGCTGGAACACGTTGAGCTGAATCGAAGGTTCTGCGGAAACTCCCTGCGCAATGGTGCCGACGAACAGATGATCGTTGAGCCAATGGAGGGGGCCCGAAGGTGCCTCGAATCGCGGCTGGCACATCGCGTAGCTGGCCGGCCAATCGCCAGTCTCACTGCGCCACAGAGCCTGGTTTCTGACGTGGACCAGAGTGCCGTCGTCGCAGCAGAGGTCGTAGATGGCTTCCAGTTCAAAGACCCCGTCGCTGCGCACGAGTTGCCAGTCTGCGCCCCCAGGCAGCACCCGCGCTTGAAGCAACGGCCCGTGCAGCCTCCCGCCAGCGATCGGAACGCTCAGCCTGCGACCTCGTGGCGTCGGACCATGATCGACTTCCGGCCGCAACATGACCAGGCCACCAGTCACAAACCTGAGTTTCGGCGTTGGGGGTCGGTACGTGTTCATCGACTCTTTGGTTTTCTTTGGGTTGATGGCTTTTTTGCTGTCGGCACTGTTTGCTCTTGAGCGGCAAGTATCCGACGTTAAGTTCTGATATCAACAACGGTGCGCCGGGCCGGACAGTGCGGCCACCGGTGCACTGGGTTACGCAATCACTCCTGCTTTTTTCTCCTGTTTCTCCCGCATCGGCGAATAAGGTGTTGAAAAATATGAACATTCTCTGATTTTGTGGGTGCTTTCTTTGTAGGCAAAAGGCGACTGCTTGATTTTTGAGCTAGGGTTTTCTCTAGGTGTTATGGCGCAATAACCGAACTAAAGTTCAGTTCTCGCCACAGATGTCTGCTTCTGTTCGTTGTATGAACCACAGCGATCCGACCCACCTCAGCCCTCAAAAGGAACTGCCATGAAAGCTGCTCAGCCTCAACGAGGCGTTCGCACCGATCTGCCTCGTCAGCGTTCGAAAGCCCCATCTTTTTTCTCCACTGTCGGCTGCCTTGGCACACTGACCCTTGCAACCGTCATGCACGGCCCTTTGTGGGCGCAAGATGCTTCGGCACTGTCCGGTCGCCTCACGCCTGTCGGTGCCGAGCGGGCGGGCAACAAAGATGGTTCGATTCCGGCCTGGGTGGCAGAGAAGCAGGACAGCGGCTGGTCCTGGGGTAAGCCCCGCCTCTCCGCCTGGAAGTACAAGGACGACAAGCCGCTTTTCAGCGTAGACGCCTCCAACGTTGACAAGTACGCCGACAAGCTCTCGCCCGGACAGATCGCCACGATCAAACAGGTCAAGGGCTACCGGATGGATGTCTACCCCACGCGACGCACCTGCAACGTGCCCGATTTCGTGGCCGAGAACACCCGAAAGAACGTCGGATTTGCCAAGCTGGCGGCCAACGGATGGGCGCTTCAGGACGCCTGGGTGCCCGGAGTGCTGTTCCCGATGCCTTCCAACGGCACCGAAGCGATGTGGAACATGGCCATGCGCTACCGCGGTGTGGCCACCGAGTTCAAGGGCGGCACCACACTGGTCTCGCCCCGCCAGGGCAGCAATGAGTGGATCCGCTACGTGTACGACCAGACCGTCTTTCTGCCCTGGGCAGAGAAGGGGTCGCGCAAGCTCAGCGAGACCGGCAAGAACCGCTCCCACACGGCGTTCTCCTATATCTCTCCGACAGCGCTGTCGGGTCAGGCTGGCGTGATCTCCGACTTCTTTGACCAAGCGGGCACGGAAGCCTTCTATTACTTCCCGGGCCAGCGGCGCGTGAGGCGCCTGCCCAGCTATGCCTACGACGCACCACAGGTCGGCTTCGAGAACCAGTACGCGATCGACGAAGTCCAGGTGTTCCAGGGCGCTCTGGACCGATTCGACTGGAAGCTGGCGGGCAAGAAGGAACTGCTCGTTCCCTACAACGCCTTCGGCGCCTTCGAGTTCGACGGCAAGATGACCGA
>JBIIQD010000214.1:0-5186 GCA_044342265.1 Hydrogenophaga sp.
ATACAGCACCGAAACCAGGGGTTTGGAGAACGTCAGCAACGCCACGGCGCAAGGCACCGCCAACAACACCACCAGCCGCAAGCCCCAGTCGAGCAGCCCGCTGTAGCGTTCTCTGTCGTCGGCCGCCCGGGCTGAGGCCAGCTGGGGCAGCAACACCACCCCCAGCGCCACGCCCAACAGAGCGGTCGGAAACTCCATCAGCCGGTCGGCATAGGTCAGCCAGCTCACGCTGCCCGTGGCCAGATGGGAGGCAATCTGCGTGTTGATCAGCAGCGAGATCTGCGCCACGCTGACCCCCAGCAAAGCGGGCAGCATCAAGGTCGTCACACGCTTCGTACCGGGATGCGCCCAGGCCGCTTTCACCGCGGACCAGCGCAATCCCACGCGCGGCAACATACCAATGCGCAGCAGCGCCGGAATCTGCACACCCAGCTGCAGTGCGCCGCCTAATATCACGCCAGCGGCCATGGCATAGATCGGCTCGATGCCGTGCGACTGAAACCAGGGTGCGCCCAGCCAGGCCGCGCCGATCATCGCCACGTTCAGCAGCACTGGCGTTGCCGCCGGCACGGCAAAGCGTTTCCAGGTGTTGAGCACACCAGCCGACAGGGCGACCAAGGACATGAAGCCGATGTAGGGGAACATCCAGCGTGTCATCAGCACCGCCTTGTCAAAGCCATCGGCGCTTTGCTTGAGGCCGCTGGCCATCGCCCAGACCAACACCGGCGAAAGCGCCACGCCCAGGATGCAGGTCGCCACCAGCGCCCAGACCAGCACCGTGGCAATCTGGTTCACCAGCTCCCGGGTGGCGTCGTCCCCTTCCTTGGCGCGCACGCCTGCCAGCACCGGCACAAACGCCTGACTGAATGCCCCTTCGGCAAACAGGCGACGCAACAGATTGGGAATGCGGAAAGCGACGTTGAAGGCGTCGGTCAGCGCGCTGGCGCCAAAGGTCGAGGCCATCAAGAGCTCGCGCATCAGGCCGGTGATGCGCGAAACCAGCGTCAGCAGGGAGACAACAGAAGCAGATTTGAAAAGCGACACGAGGCGCAGTGTAACCAGCTGCGGCGGCTTCGAGCGCCCAGGCTGGCTGGGTCAAACTGGCCGGGCTATAATGTTCGGCTTTGCTGGCATCATCCCCAAACACTTCAAGGATATACACCCATGGCAACCAAGCCGAAGAAAAAGAACCCCCGTCTGGCGTCTGGCCGCAAGCGTGCGCGCCAAGACGTCAAACTGAACGCCGCCAACACCTCGCTGCGTTCCAAGTACCGCACCGCTGTCAAGAACGTCGAAAAAGCCGTTCTGGCCGGCGACAAGACCAAAGCCGCCGAGCTGTTTGGCAAGATGCAGGCCGTGGTGGACACCATCGCCGACAAGGGCATCTTCCACAAAAACAAGGCCTCGCGCGACAAGAGCCGCCTGTCCGCCAAGGTCAAGGCCTTGGTCACCGCCGCTGCTTAACCTCAGCGACGGCCACCGGCCTGCCCCGGCAGGCCATCAGCCCGGACTGGAGAATCCTCGATTCCCCCGGTCCGCCGTTTGAAACGGTGCGCTGCCAGCAAAAAAGAAAACCGCCCTTCGGGGCGGTTTTTCTTTAGGAACCATCCAAGACCGTCAGTCGTTGTCACCGCCCATCAGGCCACCGAGCAGGCTGCCGCCAAGAATGCCGCCCACCAGACCGCCCTGCTCGCCCCCCGAGCCGCCACCGCCCTGCATGCGCGGCGCGGCAGCGAAGATGCGCGAGGCCAGGCGCGCAAACGGCAGCGACTGGATCCAGACCGTGCCGGGACCGCGCAACGTGGCAAAAAACAACCCCTCGCCACCGAACAGCGCTGTCTTCACGCCGCCCACGAACTGGATGTCGAAGTCGATGCTGCTGGTGTAGGCCACCACGCAACCCGTGTCCACTCGCAACACCTCGCCCGGCGCCAGATCGCGCTTGAGCACAGTGCCACCCGAATGCACGAAGGCCAGGCCGTCGCCCTCAAGTTTCTGCATGATGAAACCTTCGCCGCCAAAGAAGCCGGCGCCCAGCTTGCGCTGGAAAGCGATGCCCAGCGACACGCCCTTGGCTGCACAGAGAAACGCGTCGCGCTGGCAGATCAGCGTGCCACCGATGTCCGACAGCTTGAACGGAATGATCTTGCCCGTGTAGGGCGCCGCAAATCCCACCTTGCGCTTGGCATTGCCTTGGTTGGTGTACACCGTGGTGAACAGAGACTCACCGGTCACCAGACGCTTGCCTGCGCCCAACAACTTTCCGAACAGCCCGCTGCCGGCAGAACTCGCCGATCCGTCGCCAAAGACCGTGGTCATGCCGATGCCGTCCTCCATGTACATCATGCTGCCCGCTTCGCCGATCGCGGCCTCGCCCGGATCCAGCTCGATCTCGACGAACTGCATGTCGTCGCCATGCAAATAATAGTCAACCACGTCCATCGCCATGGAAATCACTCCTTAGACAGGGCACATGCCCGATCGGCGGAGGATAGCGGAAGTGATGGCAATGAGCGTGCCGCAGCGGACCGCATCGCAATGGCCGGAGCGCAGTGCACAAGACCAGCACGCAGCAGAACTGGCTACAGCGGGTCGCACCGCGTTGCCCCCTTGACGGGGTCGCGCGCAGCGCGGCAAGGGTGGCCCATTTCTAGGGCAACAGACAACCCTCAACCAGCTGCAGGTCGTTGTCTTTGGCGAAGTTGATGCAGAAATCCCAGGCCATCGGTTCGGCTTCGCGCAGGTCGGTGTGCACGATCACCACCTTGACGCCGTTGATCACGGTTGGCACGCACCAGGGTGAGTAAGCGATGTGGCTGCCAATGCCGCCGGAGGCGCCACCAGGCCGGAACTGGCTCATCACGCCCGCCAGCCGTTCCGCCCAGTCGCTGGGGCGAAATGTGCGCCCCGCCCGGGTGACGCCCTGGATGAAGACTTGCTTGGCGGAGGGGTTGGCGACCATGAAGTGGGATGCCGTTGCGGATGGCGGTATTCTATCTTATATAAGACCTGAGCCTAGGGTTAACCCGGGCGCGGTGCACAGGAGTGTGGCGCATGACAGTGATGCCGAACAAGCAAAGATGGTGCCGTGTACACCCTCTAAAATTGCCTTTCAGCGGCTCAACCTGCGTTGAGCCGCTTTCTTTTTTGGCCCCACCCTTCCTGGAGTCCGCATGAACGCCGCTGTTTCTGCCACCCTCGTCGCCCCGACGTCGCCCCATGTGATGAACACCTACGGCCGACTGCCGATCGCGATGTCGCACGGCCGCGGCTGCCGGGTCTGGGACGTCAATGGCAAGGAATACCTCGACGCGCTGGCCGGCATCGCCGTGAACACCCTGGGGCATGGCCACCCCAAACTGGTGCCGGCCCTGCAGGAGCAAGTGGCCAACATGATCCACTGCTGCAATTACTACCACGTGACAGGTCAGGAAGAATTGGCGCGGCTGCTGGTGGAGCGCTCTGGCTTGACCAACGTGTTTTTCTGCTCAACTGGGCTGGAGGCCAACGAGGCGGCGCTGAAGCTGGCTCGAAAGTACGGCCACGACAAAGGGATTGAGCGCCCGGAGATCGTGGTCTATGAAAAAGCTTTCCACGGTCGTTCGATTGCCACCCTGTCGGCCACCGGCAATCCCAAAGTGCAAGTCGGTTTCGGCCCACTGGTGGAGGGTTTCATCCGCGTACCGATGAACGACATCGAGGCACTGAAACAAGCCACGGAAGGCAACCCGAACGTGGTCGCCGTGTTTTTCGAGACCATCCAGGGCGAAGGCGGCATCAACCCGATGCGCGCTCAGTACCTCAAGGACGTGCGCTCCCTGTGCGACGCACGCGACTGGTTAATGATGATCGACGAAGTGCAATGCGGCATGGGCCGCACCGGCAAGTGGTTCGCGCACCAGTGGGCCGACATCAAGCCCGACGTGATGCCACTGGCCAAAGGCCTGGGCTCTGGCGTGCCCATCGGTGCGGTGGTTGCCGGTCCGAAAGCGGCGGGCATTTTCCAGCCGGGCAACCATGGCACCACGTTTGGCGGCAACCCGCTGGCCATGCGCGCTGGCATTGAAACCATCCGCATCATTGAAGAGGACGGTTTGCTGCAAAACGCTGCCACCGTGGGCGCGCACCTGCGCGACGCGTTGGCCAAAGGCCTGGCCGGCAATCCGGGTCTCAAGGAGATTCGCGGTCAGGGGTTGATGATCGGTGTGGAACTGACCAAACCCTGCGGCGTGATCACCCAGCGTGCCGCCGACGCCGGGCTGCTGCTGTCCGTCACGGCCGACAGCGTGATCCGCTTGGTGCCGCCGCTGATCATGACCACCGCCGAAGCGGACGAAGTCGTGGCTATCTTGCTGCCCATCATCCAGACCTTCTTGGCGGAGAACCCATGAGCCTTCGGCACTACCTGCAGTTCAAGGATTTTTCAGCCGACGAATATGGCTACCTGCTCCAGCGCGCTGGCTTCATCAAGGCCAAGTTCAAGGCGGTCGAGAAGTACCAGCCGTTCGCCGACCCCGACCGCACGCTGGCGATGATTTTTGAAAAGGCCAGCACGCGCACCCGCGTGAGCTTCGAGGCCGGCATGTACCAGATGGGCGGCTCGGTGGTGCACCTGACCACGGGCGACAGCCAGCTCGGCCGCGCCGAACCGATCGAAGACAGCGCGCGCGTGATCAGCCGCATGGTCGATCTGGTGATGATCCGCACTTTCGGCCATGACAAGATTGAAAAGTTCGCGCAGTACTCGCGCGTGCCGGTCATCAACGGCCTGACCAACGAGTTCCATCCCTGCCAGATCCTGGCCGATCTGTTCACGCTGGTCGAGCACCGCCCCGCTGCGAGCGGCAACCCGCTGGACGCCATCAAGGGCAAGGTGGTGGCCTGGGTGGGCGACGGCAACAACATGGCCAATACCTGGCTGCAAGCCGCCGAGTTGCTGGGCTTCACCGTGCACGTGAGCACGCCCAGCGGATATGAAGTGGATGCCCAGCTGGCAGGCATCAGCAACCCGGCCTGCTACAAGGTGTTCAGCGATCCGAAGGAAGCCTGCAAGGGCGCCGACCTGGTGACCACCGACGTGTGGACCAGCATGGGCTACGAGGCCGAGAACGAAGTGCGCCGCGCGGCGTTCAAACAGTGGTGCGTGGACGAGGCCATGATGGCCGCGGCCAAACCAGACGCGCTGT
>JBIIQD010000537.1:0-2735 GCA_044342265.1 Hydrogenophaga sp.
GCCTCGACCGGAATCGGCTTGAGGCGCTGGACCAGCATGGAACGGCCCGCGACCAGCGGCGCCTCGTCGGCCGAGACCACGCTCTCAGGCGCCTCGCCAGTCAGGTGAATCGGGCAGATGTTCAGACCTTTGGGGCCGAGCTGGTCGAACCAGAACAGGCTGAGCTTGGTGAGCAGCGCGCCCTTGCCGGGAATCGGCTCGCCCATGATCACATCGAACGCGCTGATGCGGTCCGAGGCCACCATCAGTATGCGGTCATCGCCCACGGCGTAGTTGTCGCGCACCTTGCCGCGCGCAAGCAGCGGCAGGGACTTCAGGGCGGAGGTGTGCAAGGCGGTGGTCATGATCGGTCGGTCACGGGAAACAGAGCGCAAAGAAAAAGCCCGCTGACCGAACAGTCAACGGGCTTTGAACCATTCCGGGCGATTATCGCAGGTCGGTCACCGCTCAGACCACCTTCTGTGCCAGCGCACCCTGTGCGTACTTCGCGGCCATCACGCTGAGCGTCTCGCCCTTGATCTTGGCGCCCTGGCCTTCGCAGCCGAACTCCAGATAGCGCTGCTTGCACACCGCCTTGGCGGCTTCGCGGGCGGGCTTGAGCCATTCGCGGGCGTCGAACTTTTCGGGGTTCTCGGCCATGAACTTGCGCACCGCGCCGGTCATGGCCATGCGGATATCGGTGTCGATGTTGATCTTGCGCACACCGTGCTTGATGGCTTCCTGGATCTCTTTGACCGGCACGCCGTAGGTTTCCTTCATCGCGCCGCCGTACTGGTTGATGATGGCGCGCAGCTCCGGCGGCACCGACGACGAACCGTGCATCACCAGGTGGGTGTTGGGGATGCGGGCGTGGATCTCTTTCACGCGACCGATGGCCAGGATGTCGCCGGTGGGCGGGCGGCTGAACTTGTAGGCGCCGTGGCTGGTGCCAATCGCAATGGCCAGCGCGTCGAGCTGGGTGGCCTTCACGAATGTGGCGGCTTCTTCGGGGTCGGTCAGCATCTGGGAATGGTCCAGCTTGCCTTCGGCGCCAATGCCATCTTCTTCGCCCGCGTCGCCGGTTTCCAGGTTGCCGAGGCAACCGAGTTCGCCTTCCACCGTCACGCCGGTTCTGTGAGCGAGTTCAACCACCTTGCGGGTCACGTCCACGTTGTATTCAAAGCTGGCCGGGGTTTTGCCGTCTTCCATCAGCGAGCCGTCCATCATGACCGAGCCGAAGCCCAGGCCGATGGCGCCCTCGCAGACCTTGAGGCTGGTGCCGTGGTCCTGGTGCATCACCATGGGGATGTGCGGGTACATCTCGGCGGCGGCCTGGATCAGGTGCTTGATGAAGGCCTCGCCTGCGTATTTGCGGGCGCCGGCCGAAGCCTGCAGGATGACGGGCGCGCCCACCTCGTCGGCAGCGGCCATGACGGCCTGCACCTGTTCGAGGTTGTTGACGTTGTACGCCGGGATGCCGTAGCCGTTGGCGGCGGCGTGGTCGAGCAGTTCGCGCATGGAAACGAGCGCCATGAAAATCCCCTCATCTAGGTTGGTAACCGGTTGGTAACTCGGGGAATTCTAAGGCTCTCAGGCCGAACTCCTGCTGACGAAATCGCTGACCCGGTCCAAGGTGGGCGCAAGGCCGCGCAGTGGCGACGCGAAACTGCCTATGAGGGTGGTGTGGCTGACCCGGTCCAGCAATTCAACGTCAACCGTCACTCCGTTCTGCACCAAGGCCCGCGCCAGGCCCAAGGTGTTGCGGCCAGGGTCCACCAGCCTGTCCTGGCGCGCCGCCAGCAACAGGGCCGGGGGCGTTTGTCCGGACTTCACTTGGCGGGCGTGGAAAAGGGGCTGAGAGTCCGGCGGTGTGTCCGGCCAGCCGAACGCCACTTTTGCCTCAGGCACCTCGATGGGCAGGAAGTCGTAAGGTCCGGCCAGGCCGATCCAGCCAGCGAGCTGCCCCGGTGACAGATCGACTGCGCTGAGCCACCGCGGGTCCAGCGCCAGCATGGCGGCGTTGTAGGCCCCCGCGCTGTGGCCCATCACGAACAGTTGCCTGGCCGACGCGCCCAGCCGCTGCGCGCGGTCAACAGCCCAGCGCAGGGCCAACGCCCCATCCTGCACAAACGCCGGGTAGAAAACCTGCGGGCTGAGCCGGTAGTCGGCCACCAGGGCGACGATGCCGCGCGCGGCCAGCGCTTCTCCGACGAAGCGGTAATCCTGTCGCCGGCCACTGCTCCAGGTCCCACCGTAGAAAAACAGCACCATGGGCGCGTCTGTCGTCTCATTCTTCGGCAGGAACACGTCCAGCCGTTGCCGCACATCGGGACCGTAACGCTGGTCAGCCATGAAGCGGTGGGTACCGCTGGGCACCATGGCATTGATAAGCGCCAGCGGGGAGCAGGCCTGCAGCAACGGCAGCACACCCGTCGCCGCCAGCCAGCGGCGACGGGTTGAGGGAAAGAGGGTACTCATCTCCCGGGTACGCAGCCGGCGGCGGCCTGGATTCAGGCCGCCCTGCAGATCTTGAGGGTATTGGTCCCGCCGGGAGTGCCCATGGGCTCGCCCACGGTGATCGCGTAGACGTCGCCGGTCTGCATCACCCCGCGCGCCTTCAGGTCGGCTTCCGCCTCGGCCAGCGCCGTGTCGCGGTCGGCGCTGGTGTCCACCAGGATCGGGCGCACGTTGCGGTAAAGCGTCATCTTGCGCTGCGAGGACAGCAAGGAAGTGACCGCAAAAATCGGCATGCGCAC
>JBIIQD010000215.1:0-5179 GCA_044342265.1 Hydrogenophaga sp.
ACCCTCGATGGCCTTGGGGGTGCGGCTCCAGCCGTGCACTGGAAACTCAAACACCGTCAGCGCCTTGGCCACCCGCTCACCGAGCACGCCAAGGCCCATCACGCCCACCGGGAAGTCGCGTCGCTCACGCGGCTTGCGGTACGACCACTGGCCCGCTTTCACATCGGCCTCATATCCGTCGAACTCGCGGAAGTGGCGGACAACGGCGTGGCACACGTATTCGGCCATTTGCACCGACATGCCCGCGTCGTCCAGACGCACGACCTTGACACCGGGTGGCAGGCGCAGTCGCAGCAGCGCGTCCACCCCGGCGCCGATGTTGAACAGGCCCTTGAGCGCCTGTTGCTCGTCCAAGAACTGTTGCGGCGGCGCCCAGACCACGGCGTGGTCGGCCTGCGGCGCACCGGGTTGCCAGATCTCGACCGACGCTTGCGGAAACGCCGCGCGCAGCCCGTCCAGCCAGGGTTCGGCCTTGGTGTCGATGCAGCAGAAGGTGATGTTCATCGGCGAGTGTTCATGGCTTACGCATTCAAACAGTGGCGGTGGCGATTTTCAGCAGCTCCGAGCCCTCGGTCACCTGGTCACCGGGCGCGAACAGCAGCTCGGCCACGATGCCGTCGGCCGGTGCGGCAATCGTGTGCTCCATCTTCATGGCTTCCATCACCGCCAGCGGCTGCCCTTTCGTGACCGCGTCGCCGGCCTTCACCGCGAAGCTCACCACCTTGCCCGGCATGGGCGCGGTCAGGCGACCGCCTTCGGCTGAGGTCTCACCCGCGTGGGCCAACGCATCCAGCTCGGTGATGACGGTCGCACCCAGGTCGCAGAACACATGCACCAGCTCGTCACGCCGCCAGGTCTGTACCGTCTGGCGCTGGCCGTTGAAATGCAGGTCGACCAGCGTGCCGCTGTCGACCTGCAAGGCCTTGAACGTCAGCGCGGCGCTGGTGTCGCCCACCGCGAGTTGCAGCGCGCCGTCGTGCAGGTAGGTCAGCTGCGCAGTCAGGGCGTCGCCCTGGTATTCGAAGTCGAAGCGGCGCTGCGTCAGGCCAAACGGCCGCCAGCCGTCGGTGCGCGAGAACGGGTCCTTGCCTTCGCCAGCTTTTTCGTGCACCAGCGTCTGCGCGACTGCAGCCGCTACCGCGAGGTCGCGACCCACCTTGTCTTGCTTGAACAGCACAGCGGCTTCGCGCGGGATCAATGCTGTATCGAGCTTCGCGGTCGAGAAAGCACCGCTGCGCACCACATGACGCAGAAATTGCACATTGGTCGCGAGGCCGACGATACGCGTGGCTGCCAGTGCCGCGTCCATCTTCGCCAGCGCCTCGGCGCGGGTGGCACCGTGCACGATCAGCTTGGCGACCATTGAGTCGTAGAACGGGCTGATCGCATCACTTTCGCGCACACCGTCGTCAAAGCGCACGCCGGCTGCAAGGCCGGTCACGGGCGCGTTCTCGAACGCCACGTGCGCGGGCTTGCGGTAAACATCCAGTCGACCGGTCGCAGGCAGGAACTGGTTGTCCGGATTCTCGGCGCAGATGCGGGCCTCGATGGCGTGACCTTGCATCTGGAGCTGTGCCTGCTGCAGCGGCAGCTTCTCGCCGGAGGCCACGCGCAATTGCCACTCCACCAGATCCAGCCCGGTGATCGCCTCGGTTACCGGGTGCTCCACCTGCAGGCGCGTGTTCATCTCCATGAAGAAAAACTTCATGTCCTCAGGCCTTTCGTAGCCACCCGGCTGCTCGACAATGAATTCCACCGTGCCAGCGCCGACGTATCTCACGGCCTTGGCAGCCGCCACCGCTGCCTCGCCCATCTGTCGCCGAAGCTCAGGCGTCATACCCGGCGCGGGCGCTTCTTCCAGCACCTTCTGGTGGCGCCGCTGCACCGAGCAGTCGCGCTCGAACAGGTAGACGCAGCTACCGTGCATATCGCCAAAAACCTGGATTTCGATGTGGCGCGGTCGCTGCACGTATTTCTCGATCAGCACAGCGTCGCTGCCGAAACTGTTGCGCGCTTCGCGCTGGCAGCTCGCCAGCGCTGCCGCGAAGTCTTCGGACCGGTCGACCGCGCGCATGCCCTTGCCGCCACCGCCGGCGCTGGCCTTGATCAGCACCGGATAACCGATGCGGTCGGCTTCGCGCTGCAGCAGCGCCGGGTCCTGGTCGGCGCCGTGGTAACCCGGCACCAGCGGCACGCCGGCCTGCTCCATCAGGCGCTTGGACTCGGCCTTCAGGCCCATGGCCTGGATCGCTGACGACGGCGGACCGATGAAGACCAGGCCGGCCTCGGCGCAGGCGTTGGCAAAGGCTTCGTTTTCGCTCAGGAAGCCGTAGCCCGGGTGGATGGCCTGCGAACCCGTGGCCTTCGCGGCGTCGATGATGCGCTGCCACTGCAAGTAGCTGTCCTTCGGCGCGCTGCTGCCAATGTGCACTGCTTCGTCGCAAGCAGCCACGTGCTTGGCGCTGGCGTCGGCGTCGGAGTACACGGCCACGGTGCGCACACCCAGACGGCGGGCGGTGGCTGCAACGCGGCAGGCGATCTCGCCACGGTTGGCGATCAGGATCTTGGTGAACATGGTGGTTTCCTAGGCGTGGGCGGAAGCGGGAGAAAACAAAGCGCGCAGCCGCCGGAACGCCGCTCGCAGGAACTTGAACAGCATCCAGGTGATGACCCACATCAGCACCAGCGCGATCAGCAAGAGGATGCCGAAGATGATTGGTTCATTGGTCGCAAGCCAGACGGCACCAATCACCAGCCCGTCCTCGACCAGACTCATCGCAACATTGGAAAACGGCTCCGGCGAGGTGTTGATCGCGGCGCGGGTGGTGGTCTTGGCGGCCTGGCTGCTGGCGGCCAGCGTGCCGCCCATCAGCGCGGCGACCATGGCCATGGTCGCGTTGTCGGCCCCAAACACACCTGCGGCCAGCGCGGCGCCGGCCGGGATGCGAATGACGCTGTTGACGATGTCCCACAGCGAATCCAGTCCCGGGATCTTGTCGGCGAAAAACTCGACAAACAGCAGCGCACCACTGACGGCGAGCACCGCTGGATGCTGCAAGACCTGGAGACCCTCGGGCAGCGGGATCCAGCCCGCCAACCCCGATGCACCAACCAAGAACACCACGGCGTACAGCCGAAAGCCGCTGGCCCAGCCGAGCGCGGCGGCCAGCGCCAGCAGGCTGGGCATGTCCAGACGGCCGGCCACTGCACCCACGCCTTCGGCCACCTGACCACCGACCTGCGCGCCGACCTCGGCAGCCTGCTGACCGGCCTGGGCACCAAAACCTTTGAGCCATTCGACAAACGTCGTCCAGATTGCGTCCATGTGCTGTTCTCCAGAAAGGAAACGAGCAGATTACCCCGCCAGCCAGGCGGGTTTGCGCTTTTGCAGAAACGAAGCCACACCTTCGCGACCTTCGTCACTTGCGCGTATCTCGGCAATACCTTCGACCGTCGTTGCGATCAGCGGCGCGTCGATCTCGCGTTCGGCCACTGCCTGGAGCAACTTCTTGCAAGCCTTCACTGCCGCCGGGCTGGCGCCGACCAGCGCGTGTGCCAGCTCGCACACCTTGCCTTCAAGCGCCTCAGCGTCCACGAGTTCGTGCACGAAGCCGATGCGGTGCGCTTCGTCGGCGCTGAAGCGCTCGGCGGTGAGGAAGTAGCGGTGCGAAGCCCGCGTGCCCATGGCCCGGATCACATACGGGCTGATGGTGGCCGGGATCAGGCCCAGCTTGACCTCGCTCAGGCAGTAGGTGGCGGTGCGCACGCTGACCGCCATGTCGCACGCGGCCACCAGTCCCATGCCACCGGCGAACACATCACCCTGCACAGCGGCAATCGTCGGCTTGGGGCATTCGTAGATGGCTTTCAACATGGCCGCCAGCTGGCCCGCGTCGGCCAGGTTTTCTTCGCGCGTGTAGTCGGCCATGCGGCGCATCCAGTGCAGGTCGGCGCCCGCGCAGAAGGCCGGGCCCTCGGCGGCGAGCACCACGGCGCGCACGTCGTCGCGCGCGCCGACCGACTCGAACGCGACCTTGAGCTCCTGGATCACTTCGTCGTTGAACGCGTTGCGCACCTCGGGCCGGGTCAGCGTGATGCGGGCGACGCGCTCTTGCACCTCGATGGTCAGGGCTTGGCTCATGGTTTCTTCGCCTCTGCGGCTTCCAGTTGCAGGTGGTACACCCAGTCCAGCTCGGGCGCGGGCTGGCCCAGCGCGGTGAGCGCGGCGGTGATCTGGCCGCGGTGGTGGGTGGCGTGGTTGAACACGTGCGCCAGCGTGGCCGCAAACGGCAATGACTGCGGCACGCCCTTCATGGTCTGGTAGTCCAGGTTGCCGTCAAACCGCTCGGCCGGCCAGGTGGCGATCAGGTGCTCCCAGTTGGCCGCGCCGCCTTTGATGGCTTGGCCGAGACGTGCGCGGTCGGGTTCGATTTCGGTGTCCAGCGCCAAAACATGGCCCCCAGCCCTGGCTTCGCCACGCCCCCCGAGGGGGTGCCGTCGACCTTGGGGCGGCCCGGCGGTCTCCCCTGGCGAAGCCCCCTTGGAAAACCGCGCGTACCAGAGCAGATGCTCGCCCACCAGCAGATGATTCAGCGTGCCATGGATGCTTTTGAAGAAGAGCCCGACATCCTTGCGGTAGTCGTCGTCGGACACGCGCGAGATAGCGTCGAGCAAGCGGTGCGTGGCCCAGACGTGATAGCGCGCCTGGCGGGTGAAGTGGGTGTGAAAAGGGCTCAACGAAGCATTCATTGTGGCCATGTGCCGAGCCTTCCCAGGGTTTTGAGTGACTCGAAGTCGGCGTCGCGGTGCAGCAGCGTGTGGCCGTGGGTCATGCAGTAGCTGGCGAGCAGCACGTCGATGGGGCTGCGCACGGTGCGGCCCGATTTACGCAGCCTTTGGTACAGCGAGGCGGCCTGAAGAGCGTTGGTCAATCCGCCGATCTCCACCACTTCAAGCGCCAGCAACAGGTCGCGTGCGCGGGCCTGCGCGGCGGTGGTGGAGAAGCCGCGAACCACCTCGAACACCACCAGATCGGCCACACCGATGTCGGGAGGCCCTTCCTTCCCCGACAGCCAGCGCTTGAGCTGCTCGGTCTGCGGGTTGGTCACCCCTCGAAAGTGATCGATGAGCACGCTGGAATCCACCAGGATCATGTCGCCTTGCTCCGCTTGCTGGGCTT
>JBIIQD010000007.1:0-18144 GCA_044342265.1 Hydrogenophaga sp.
GCCGCCGCTGTGGCAGTCACGGCTCTGGCGGACGCTTTCGGACTGCCCCCCGAAGCGGCTGGGGCTGCCTTGCTGGAGGACTGGCGCCCATTGCCGGCGACCGCGCGCACCGCAGCGGAGCCCAGGTCGGCAGCGCGACCCATGTTGCGGACCACCGAGTCGCCGACACTGCGCCCAGCCTTGTTCGCCATGCCGGCCGCAGTCTTGACGGCCTGCTCCGTCAGGCCGCTGGCGGCGTGGCGGGTCGCGTCCAGTGCACCCTGCTTGGCCATGTCTTTCATTGCAGTTCCTGCGATCTGCTGGAATTGTTGCGACAGCGCACCCCACCAGGCCATCGGATCGACCACACCAGACGTTTCGGCCGCCTGGGCTTGCGCCAGGGCAGAAGACTTGCGCGGCTTTCTAGGGCGCGGCGCAGGGGCTTCGGGGGCCTCTGCGGCCAGCGGCTGCGGCGCAGGCTCCGCGCTGGGGTTGCCGTAAGTGCGGGGAGGAATCTCCAGGCCAGCGAACTGGGTCGGCACCCTGCCCGTGAGTCCCGAGACGGCATCTGCCGCCTTGATCTTGAGTGCATTGGCCACATCACCGAGGTTGAAGTTCATGGCCTTGAGCGTGGCCAGGGACATCTTCTGAACCTCCAATGCCTGGATGGTCGCGCTCAGTGCCTTGGCGTTTTGGTCCAGCCAGAACTGCACCGCCTTGAGTTCCTCGATACGCTTTTCCAGGTCTTCCACGTTGAAGGTAGGGGCCACCCAGTGCCCCAGGTTGGGCATTTGCGGCACGCTCTTGCCCAAGCCCTCGGCAACACCGCCTGCGGCCTGGCCTGCAAGGTTCTGCAGGAATTCGAAACCGGGGACGAACTTACTGAAGCCACTGGTATCGCTCATGGTTGTCTCCTGGAGGATAGGGTCAGGTGTCGGCACCATACCGAGGCGCGCGGCGCTCGCGCAAGGATGCCACACCTTCGCGCACATCAGGACCGGCAAACCCCATGAATTCGAGCGCCAGCGAGGTATCAAAGATCGGTCCGGCCTGGCGCAGCCAGTTGTTGAGCGAATACTTGGTCCAGCGAATGGCGGTCTGACTTCCCGATGCGAGGCGATCAGCGACTTCGTAAGCCTTGTCCAGCAGCGCGTCGTCGTCCACAGCCAGCGACACCAGCCCGATGCGCTCGGCCTCTTCGCCACTGATCGGGTCGCACAGCATCAGGTAGTACTTCGCCTTGGCCAGGCCACACAGCAACGGCCAGACGATGGCGGCATGATCACCCGCAGCGACACCCAGACGTGTGTGACCGTCGACGATCTTCGCGCTCTTCGCCGCGATCGAAATGTCGGCGAGCAGGCCAGCCACCAGCCCCGCGCCCACGGCGGGGCCATGCATGGCGCTGACGATCGGCTTGTCGCAGTTGATGACGTTGTAGACCAGGTCGCGCGCTTCTTTCCACACCCGCGTGCGCACTTCGACGTCGGCCGCCATGTCCTGCACCAGCGTCAGGTCACCGCCGCCCGAAAATCCTATGCCGCTGCCCCGCAGCACTGCACAGCGAACGCTGTCATCGCGCCCGACGTCGCGCCAGATTTCGCTGAGTTCCCAGTGGCCTTCATGGCCTGCCGTCGGCAATTTGCCGTTGCCGCCAGGGCCATCGGCTTTCATGCGGATGTCCAGCACCGATGGCACACCCTCCACGGTCGGACCTCGGCGCGTGATGTCAAGGGTCTGGTAGCGGCTGTAGTCGAGGGTGGACATCGTTGTTTCTTTTCGCAATTTCGGGTTTTCGAAGGGTCTGATTTTGCGGGCGAAAGGTCGGAAGTCCGCCGGGGATTTGCCCTGAGCAGCGAGCGCGCGGACCGGACGCTTGACGCCGATCAATGCAAGTGCTCGGATTCAGGCGCACCATGAAGCTGTGGTCCCCGGAGACCTTGCGATTTCAAAGACACACCCAGAGGAGATCCCATGAGCAACCCTGTGTTCGACACCTTTGGCCAGCAACTGCGGACCATGCGCATTGCGGTACTGGCCCAGCTGCGGGCGCAACGCGGCGGCAAGATCGGCCGCGCGGAAGCTGCCGCGAACGCCCGCGAGAACCAGAGCGATGACTGGGCGCAGGCCGATGCCGAACGCGACCTGGCCTTCGCGCTGGAAGAGCGCGAATCGGCCGAGCTGGTCGCTATCGACGAGGCGCTCAAGCGCATTGCTGGCGGCAGCTACGGCCAGTGCGCGGACTGCAGCGAGGACATCGCCACCGCCCGGCTGCACGCCAATCCGGTCGCGCTGCGCTGCCTGGGCTGCCAGGACAAGCTGGAACACGCCCGCGGGGCTGCCAAACCCGCGGGTTACTGATTCCTTTCCTCCTGTCAGTAGCGATTCGAATGACCACCTTTCACGCCGTCATCTGGATGGACCACACCCAAGCCACGTTCTGATGTTCGACAAGGAACAGGTCAAGGTCCAGCGCATCAAGGCGCGGCACCACCACACGCCCAAACACAGCCATATCGGCGCCGACAAGGACCTTTTCAAAGCGATTGCCACTTCACTCGACTGCGTGGGCGAAGTGCTGCTGACCGGGCCTGCCAACGCCAAGATCGAGTTCCGTGGCTGGTGCAAACACAACGCTCATGCGGTCGACAAGGCCATGGTCGAGGTGGTCACTACCGACCACCCGACCGATGTGCAGGTGGTGGCGATGGCGCGCCAGTCCTTTCTGAAGTTCGACCAAAAAGCCGCCGGTCCGACACAGCGCTGATATATCCTGCGCGGATGACCCCTGACACGCTGCCCGCCAGAAGCCTGTTTCACCTCGCTTTCCACGTCACCGACCTTGACGAGGCGCGGCGCTTTTACGGCGGTGTACTCGGTTGCAAAGAAGGTCGCAGCACCGACACCTGGATCGACTTCAATTTCTTCAGCCACCAGATTTCGCTGCACCTGGGCGAGCCGTTCAAGACCACGCGTACCGGCAAGGTTGGCGAACACCTGGTGCCGATGCCGCACTTCGGTCTGGTGCTGTTGCTGCCCGTGTGGCGCGCAATGGCCGAGCGACTGACTGCCGCCGGTGTTGACTTCGTGTTGGCGCCGCAAGTGCGCTTCGAGGGCCAGCCGGGAGAACAGTGGACGATGTTCTTCTGCGATCCTTTCGGCAATCCGATCGAGGTCAAGGGCTTCGCGTCGCTGCAGGCGATCTACGCCAGCTGACGCACCGGCGGAGCGTGAGGGCGACGATCCGCCGCTGGGCCGCCCCAAGGCGGATCAGCCCCCTCGGGGGGCAGCGACCCGTGCAGCGGCGGAGCGTGGGGGGTCGATTCACTTCTGCAACGGCGCGATTCTCTGCTCAATGGCACCGAACACGCTCAGCCCATCTTTGCCCTTCATTTCGATGCGGATGGTGTCGCCAAACTTCATGAAATCGGTCGAGGGCTTGCCGTCCAGAATGGTTTCAATCGCGCGCTTTTCAGCGATGCAGGAATAGCCCTTGGGCCAGTCCTTCTTGCCGTCGATCTCAACGCCGCGGTTGCTCACCGTGCCCGAGCCCACAATCGAGCCAGCGCGCACGTTTCGGGTCTTGCCGATGTGGGCGATCAGCTGGCCGAAGTGAAAGGTCATGTCCGGGCCGGCGTCGCACATGCCGACCTTGCGGCCGTTCCAGGTGCTTTGCATCGTCAGGTGCACGCGGCCACCTTGCCAGGTGTCGCCCAGCTCGTCGGGCGTGACGGCGACCGGACTGAAGGCGGTGGCAGGCTTGCTCTGAAAGAAACCGAAGCCTTTGGCCAGCTCGGCCGGAATCAGGTTGCGCAACGACACGTCGTTGGCCAGCATCAACAGGCGGATGCCGTCGATCGCTTGCTCGGGCGTGGCGCACATCGGAACATCACCGGTGATGACCGCGATCTCCGCTTCGAAATCGATGCCGTAGTCCTCGCTGGGCACGACCACGTCATCGCGCGGTCCGATGAAGTCGTCGCTGCCGCCCTGGTACATCAGCGGGTCTTCATAGAAGCTGTGGGGTACCTCAGAGTTGCGGGCAGCGCGCACCAGTTCGACGTGGTTGATGTAGGCCGAGCCGTCGGCCCACTGGTAGGCGCGCGGCAGCGGCGCCATGCACATGGCCGGATCGAAGGGAAAGGCATGACGCGCTTTGCCCTGGTTGAGCGTCACATACAGGTCATGCAACTGGGGCGCCAGGAAGTTCCAGTCATCCAGGACCTGCTGCAGCCGGGAGGCGATGCCCGTCGCATAATGGGCGGTGGACAGGTCGCGCGAGACGACGACCAACTGTCCGTCCCGCGAGCCGTCCTTGTAGGTGGCGAGTTTCATGAGGGTCTCCTGCGGATTGGTGGAAACTTATTACGAATAGTGAAATTCGTTAACCCATACGTAAACTTGAATTCTAGTCCACCCGGTATTCTGGCGTGTGAACCCCCACGAAGTCACCTGTAAACGCCCAGCCTGTCCCCCAATGCCCGCCGCGAAATCTTCTGTCTCCAATCCTTCAGCCGCTCGCGAGGGCACTGAGCGGGACCCTGAACACCTGCGCGCCGGTATCCAGTCGGTCGAGGTCGGGTTCGAACTGCTCAATGCGCTGTCGCAAACCACCGGGGCACTGATGCTGCGCGACCTCGCTGCCGCTGCCGGCATGAGCGCAGCCAAGGCACACCGTTACCTGGTGAGTTTCCAGCGCATGGGACTGGTGATGCAGGACCCGGTGAGCACTCGGTACGACCTGGGTCCGGCCTCATTGCGCCTGGGGCTGGCCAGCCTGAGCCGGGTGGATGCGGTCAGGCTCGCTCGCGAACGAATCCCCTCGTTGCTGCAGGACATCGGTCACACACTGGCGATTGCGGTCTGGGGCAACCAGGGGCCGACCATGGTGCATTGGGCTGAGTCGCCACAGACGGTGCCAGTCACATTGCGGCTGGGCGATGTGATGCCCTTGCTGACCTCAGCCACGGGACGCTGCTTTGCCAGCTTCATGGGGCAGGAGAGTCAAGACGCGCAACGCATCGCGCCCATGATCCGCGACGAATTGGCTCGGGTGAGGAAGCTGCCCCGCAGCGGCCTGCCACTGGCCGACGTGCCGCAAACACAGCAGGAAGTGCAGGCCATACTGCAAGTGACCCGCGAGCAAGGACTGGGCCGCGTGGTGCACAGCCTGCTACCCGGCGTCGGCGGGTTCTGCGCCCCGGTGTTCGATGCACAAGGCCGACTGGCCCTGGGCCTGGTAGTGCTGGGATCAGTGGCCACGCTGGACACCGATTGGCAGGGCGCGCCGGCCAAGGCGCTGCGGCTCTGCGCGCAACAGCTCAGCGCCGACCTGGGCCACCGCTGAGAGCAATGCACAACGCCGCCCTGCCGCTGCCGGCCGACCGGATCACCCCGCGCAAACGGGTGTTGCTGGGGCTGGGTGCGGGCGTGTTGCTGGCCCACCTGGGTCTGCTCAGTGGCGGCGTGTCGGGGCTGTCGCTGGACCTGTTTGCAGCACCGGACACCGAAAAGTCCTCGAGCCAGCCTAACACCGACACCCCGCTGCCGGCCAACACAGCGGACATGACACCCAATCCCGATACGCAAGAACCGGTGCGCAGCAGCCGCGTGCGCTGGATCGTTGCCAAAGCGCCGGAACCGACCCCAGTCCCGCCGCCGCCTCCTGCGGCGATCAAACCACCCCCACCGCCTCCACCCCCCGAACCAGTCGTGGTTGAGGCCCCTGCACCGCCTCCCATCGAAGAGCCGCCGCCGCTACCACAGACCGAGGTGGCGACTGTTGAGTCGCCCGAGCCCGTGGTCGAAACGCCCATCGCAGCGCCGACCCCGCCCGTGTCAGACCTTCCGCCTGGCACCGAAACGGCTGCAGGAACGGTGCAGAGTGCGGGCCTGGGCGCTGCCGATGCGAGCCTGCCGCCAGCCATCGCGCCGCCCAATGCGGCGCTGCGCTACGAGGTGACAGGATCGAACAAGGGAATCACCTACAGCGCCACAGGCCAGCTGGACTGGAAAAATGACGGGCAACAATATGAAGCCAAATTGGTTGTTCAGGTTTTCTTGTTGGGCAATGTCTTGGATTGGAGCAGCGCGGGCCTAGTTGGCGACAAGGGTCTGGTACCCGACCGTTTCTCCACCAAAGGGACAAGGGGCGAACGGGCCGCGCATTTTGAGCGCGAGGGGCAACGCATCCGTTATAGCAACAACGCACCCGACGCCAAACTGTTGCCAGGAGCGCAGGATCGCCTCTCCATCAGCATGCAGCTGGCCGGCTTGTTCAACGCCCGCCCGGACGCCTATGCGCAAGGACAGCAGCTGCGATTGCCGGTGTCGAGCGTCGATTCGGCAGAGATATGGCTGTTCGAGGTCGGGCCGCTGGCGAACGAACTGCTGCCTTCCGGAGAGGCGGCGGCCCGCAAACTGACCCGCATCCCACGCAAAGAGTTCGACCAAAAGTTGGAGGTCTGGCTGCTGCCGGGCTATGCACATTTGCCTGGACACATTCGATTCACGCAACCCAATGGCGACATTGTCGACCTGAAGCTCAAGGAGCTCCCGGTGCTCGAACTCGGCAACGCAACCGTGCAGTGAAGCCTCGAAATGTGCCGAAAAACACACGCATCTTGAAACTTCAACGCGCGGGACCATCTAAATGTGCAACGGGCCTGAAGCCCTGCGCCGAATTGCCGATATAACTGGCAACAGACGCAGAGACTTGCCCTGTAAAAGGAAATTCAGCCATGCACATGCTCTACGACTCGGACGCCTTCGCGGTGGTCCACATCCTGGCCAACGCTCCGGTCGATGGCGAGGCTGAGCGACTGGACGGGCCGCAGATCCCTCGCCACGGCTTTGAAATCGTGGACAAACGCTCAGGCAAAGAGGTCTACCTGGACGGTTCTTGGGCCGAAATGTTCCAGGAACGGATCACCGCCTGGCAACGCAACACGCCCTCACAAGAAGAAGTCGAAGACACGCTCGAGGGCTATGCGACGCTCGCGCAGATGCCTGTCGTGATGCATTGAGCCTGTGATCCCCGCTTTCTGCGGTGCGCTTGGCGGACGCCATGCGATCACAAGAAGTGCGCAGATGCGGCCATGAACAGAGGACTTGCTGTCGTAAAACGTGGTCTGTCGGTCGCTCTGGCGTCTGCTTTGCTGGTGGGTTGTGGCACCTCCCAGCCTGGCGCGGCGGGTCTTGAAAGCCTTCTGCCCACACCGCTGCTGCTGCTTGGAGAGCTGCACGACGCCGCCGAGCATCAGGCCTTGCAAAAAGACACTGTGCATCTGCTCGCCCGCCGCGGCGAACTCGCGGCGGTGGTGCTGGAGATGGTTGAGCTGGAGCGCACCACCGCCTCTTTGCCTCGCAACGCCACCGAAGCCGAGGTCCGTGAAGCACTGGACTGGAGCGCGGAGCGCAACACCGGCGCCTGGCCATGGTCGGTCTACGGCCCTGTCATCATGGCCGCCGTCAAGGAGGGCGTGCCCGTGCTGGGTGGCAACCTGCCACGGACAAAAATGCGCGCGGCGATGGGCGAACTCGCGCTGGACGCGGTGTTGCCCTCGCAGCTGCTGCAGCGCCAGCAAGAAGCCATTCGCGAAGGGCATTGTGGGCTGCTGCCCGAGACCCAAATTGCGCCAATGACGCGCATCCAGCTGGCGCGCGACCGCGCAATGGCCCAGACCGCTGTGGCGGCCATCCAGGCCCACCGCACGGTGCTGCTGATCGCCGGCAACGGTCATGTGCAGAAGGATCTCGGCGTGCCCCAGCATCTTCCCACCGGGCAGGCGTACCGCGTGGTGATCGCACTGCCCCAGGATGTTTCTTCGGCGGCCGATGTCACTCAAGCCGACCGCATCTGGCTCACTCCGGCGCGCCCACCCAAGGACCACTGCGCCGAGATGCGCCAGCAGATGGGGCGCTGAACCCCCGCAGAAAGTGAGGTCAGCGGCCGCCGTCCAATGACAAGAAAATGGCCAGCACGACCAGCGCTGCCGCCACGGCCAGCGCGATCTTGACCCAGCTCTTGGGGTATTCGCCCGCCACCTGGCCGGTCGCGCCATTGACCACCACCTGGTAGTCCTTTGCGCCGTAGCGGTAGCCGACCAGCCAGATTGGCAGCAAGACATGCTTGAAGGTCTGGCGGTCGAAATGGGGTGAGACCTGAAGGTTGCGATGGGTGTCGGCGCGGATGTCCTGGGCGCACATCTGCCGGATCGCCCCCGTCATGCGTTCGCGCCCACGCTGCGCAGAGGCCACCAGGTCAAGCTGGTAGCGCTCGACCGTCCAGCCGCTGAGGTAACCCGGGTCATAGGGTTTGAGTCGCTCTGAAGCCGTGGGGAACGGCTCTACCGCCTCGACCAGTCTGGGATGCACCCCGCGAGAGCCACAGACCAGGGTGTCGTCAAAGAAGTGCCGCACCTGGCCACTGACCGGGTACCAGCGCACCTGACGCTCGCCCTTGGAGTTCTTGTAGTATTCGCCGCCCTCTGCGGTGTAGCTTGCACCCACTTCAGCGTCAAAGGTCCAGTACGGCAGGTAGACGCCGTGCATGGTGTCGGTCAGCGCCTTGCCGCCCAGGTTGTTGGGGGCCCAAAACCTCGACTTGTACCAATGGCGCAGCTTGTCGCGCGCGCTGGGCTCGCTGACGTCGAACGGCAGCAGGCTCTCGGGCCGGATGATGTCGCCGGTTTCTTCGAATTCGACCAGCGCGGTCGAGCCGCAAAAATCGCAGGCTTTGCCTTGCTGGGCGGCGGTGAAGGTGCTGATCGCTTGGCAGTGTTGGCAGCGCACCGGGCGGCGTTCGTCCTGCCAGCCACGCGCACTCTGCGGAATCCGCTGCAGCGCAGTGACCAGATCGTGCTCGACGATCTCGCCGTCGGCCTGGACTTCATAGGGCGACTCAGTGCCGCAGTAGGCGCAGATCAGCGCCTTCTTGGCCGGGCTCCACTGCGCCTCGCCGCCACACGCAGGACAGGCCAGTTTCTGCCGCGCGGTGACTTCGCTCAGCTGCATGCGCGTGCGTTCAACCCTTGAGGAACTCGTCCAGCGCAGCCTGCGGCACTCGCCACTGGCTGCCAATCTTGCGGCCCTTGAGGTTACCCGCCTCCAGTTCCTGCAAGACATCGGCCGGGCTCACGCCCAGCGCCTGGGCCACCTGCTCGGGCGTCATCAGCGCGATGGGCGCCGCTGGCGCCGAAGCCGCGACGACTGCCACCGCCTGGGGCACGAGACCAGGCATCGAAGGCGCTTGCGCAGCACCACTTCCGGCCATGCCCTGCATCATCGACTGCCCCATCGCCAGTCCCGCCGCCAGCTCGGCGCCAATACCTGCCGTGCCCGCCTTGCCCTCAGCCAGGGCGTTGCCCATGTTGTATTTGATGTAGTCGTTGAGGTTGCCGATCGCGGTCATAGAACCGCGCTTGTCGATCGCCTCTTCCAGCTCCGGCGGCACTGAAACGTTTTCCACCACAAAAGCAGTCAGTTCAATGCCGTACTTCTCGCGCGTGGCGACGTTGATCGGCTCCAGCAGCGCCTCGCCCAGCTCGCTGTAGCGGGTGGCCACGTCCAGCGCCGGGACCTTGGCCTTGGCCAGGGTTTCGCTGAACACGCTCACCAGGCGCGAACGCATCACGTTGTCGAATTCGTCCAGGCGGAAATGATGGTCGGTGCCCGCGACTTCCTTGAGGAACTTGACCGGGTCGACGATCTTGAAATCGTAGGTGCCGAAAGCGCGCATGCGCACCACGCCGAAATCGGCGTCGCGCATCATGACCGGGTTGGAAGTGCCCCACTTGTTGCCAGCGAAGACGCGGGTGACGACGTAATAGACATCGGCCTTGAACGGCGTCTGGAACTTGTACTTCCAGCCCAGCAGGTCGGACAGGATCGGGATGTTCTCGGTCTTGAGTGTGTGTTTGCCCGGGCCCAGCGTGTCGGCAAACTGGCCGACATAGACGAACTGCGCGATCTGGCTTTCGCGCACGATCAGCTGAGCTTCGTTCTTGATCTGCTTGTCGTCGTCGGGGTAGCGGTACGACAGCGTGTCGCGCGAGTCGTCGACCCATTCGATGACGTCGATGAACTGGCGGTTCAGGAAATCCATGATGGCCATGCGCTGCCTCCGTGTGCAAGATGCTGAGGAAAAAAGGTGTCAGGCGTGGCGCTTGATCGCGTCGGCCAACACATTGACCATGGTATCAATCTGTTCACGCTCCACGATATAGGGCGGTGCAAACACCAGATTTTCGCCCGCGTTGCGCACCAGCACCCCGCGGTGGTAGCAGTCCAGGAAAATCTCGTAGGCGCGCTTGCCCGGCAGGCCGGGTATCGAGGCCAGCTCGACGCCGACCGCCAGCCCCAGGCTTCGGATGCCGATCACGTTGGGCAGGCCCTTGATCGCGCTGTGAACGGCATCACCCAGCACCGGTCCCATCCCACCGGCGCGGGCAAACAGGTCTTCCCGCTGGAAAAGTTCCAGCGTGGCGATCGCCGCCGCGCAAGCCACCGGGTGACCCGAATAGGTGTAGCCGTGGAAAAACTCGATCGCATGGTCGGGCGCACTGCCGTGCGCGCCCATCATGGCGTTGTAGATACGGTCGCTGCAGATCACACCACCCAGCGGGATCACGCCGTTGGTGACCGCCTTGGCGAAATTCAGCATGTCGGGCTGCACACCGTAGTAACCCGACGCGAACGGTGTGCCCAGCCGGCCAAATCCAGTGATGACTTCGTCGAAGATCAGCAGAATGCCGTGCTTGTCGCAGATCTCTCTGAGCCGTTTCAGGTAGCCCAGAGGCGGGATGTACCAGCCCGCGCTGCCTGCGATGGGTTCGACGATCACGGCGGCGACGTTGCTCGGATCGTGCAGCGGCAAGAGCCGGTTTTCGAGCTCCAGCAACGGATCTTCACTCCACACGGGCTCCGCGTTGTGGATATAAGCGTGGTTCACCGGGTCGTGGATGAAGCGCAAATGGTCCACCCGAGGCAGCAGCGACGTACCGTACACCTTGCGGTTAGCGGGGATACCTCCCACGCTCATGCCGCCGAAATTGACGCCGTGATAGCCGCGCTCGCGGCCGATAAAGATGTTGCGGTGGCCCTCGCCACGTGCGCGGTGGTAGGCAAGCGCCACTTTCAGCGAGGTGTCGGCCGCTTCACTGCCCGAGTTGCAGAACAGCACCTTGTTGAGGTCACCGGGTGCGAGCGCGGCGATCATTTCAGCGGCGCGGAAGGCCTTGTCATTGCTTACGCTGAACGCGGTGGCGTAGTCCAGCGTATCCAGCTGATTCTTGATCGCTTCATTGATCGGCTTGCGGTTGTGGCCGGCGCCCACGCACCACAGGCTGGAGATGCCGTCGATAACCTGTCTGCCGTCGTGCGTGGTGAAGTACATGCCATCGGCCGCCACGAAGACTCGCGGGTCTTTCTGAAAAGCGCGGTTGGGCGTGAAGGGCAACCACTGGTTGTCCATGCGCAAGTCGTTGGAACCCATGAAGCGTCTCCTGGTGCAGCCACGCTGCACAATCGTTGAAGTGCAGCGATTTTGGCACTGTATGTTCCAGGACAGGAGGTCCAATGCTTTCAAGCTGCCCGGACCCACCCGCCAAAACGGGCAGCCACAATCCGCATACCCAGGAGCAACCACAAGATGAAAACGCCAAAGACATTCATCGCCCCACTCAAAGAAACCACGGCATGACCATCCGAATCCCGCCGATTCAGTGTCTGCTGACGTTTGAAGCGCTGGCGCGGTTGCGCAGCGTGACGCAGACCAGCGAAGAACTGTGTGTCACGCCCAGCGCGGTCAGCCACCGCATCAAGCAGCTGGAGCAGATTCTGGGGACCAAGCTGTTCGGCCGCGCCGATTTTTCGCTGACCACCGAAGGCAGCGAGTACCTGGCGCATGTGCGCGAAGGGTTGGCCAGCCTGCAGAAGTTTCCCAGCGACGTGGCCTCCCCTGGGAGACGGAAACTGCGTCTGGCGGTCACGCCGACGTTCGCTCGCTCCATCTTGCTGCCGCGCCTCAAGCAGTTCAGCGAGGCCTATCCCGAGATCGATCTGACTTTACAGGTGAGCATTCCATTGCTGGATGTTGTGGCCGAAGATGCTGATTTGATGGTGCGATTTGGCACCGGGCGCTATGCCGACGTGGAACACATCTGCTTGATGAAAGATGAAGTGACCCCGCTGGCATCGCCCACCTTTGCCCGGGAGCATGGACCGTTTGAGACCGCCACCGATTTGGAAGGTGTGCCGCTGCTGCGAAGCCCGCTGGAGCCGTGGCGCACCTGGTTTGCCGCGCACGATCTGGACTGGCCCGAGCCAGTGGATGGTTCGCAGTTCAATGACATTGGGCTGATGTGCGATGGCGCTGCGGCCGGAATGGGCGTGGCGTTGGCACGGCTCAAGCTGGCGGCACCTTGGCTGGAGCGCGGCACGCTGGTGCCGCTCTACCCGCGCCATGTCCCCAGCCCGCACGCGCACTACCTGTGCTGGCGCACGGGCACCATGGACCGTTGGGAGTGCGCGGCGTTTGCCGAGTGGCTCAGGCGCTCGCTGGGCTGAAGCGTTCTCACAAGCTGCTGCAGGATTCTTCAACCCGGGCAGAACAGCTGCGTCCTACACTGTCTTGCATGAACGCTCCCACCGCCCACGACGAAGTCACCCGCGCCGAGCGCGCCGCCCGACAGACCGAGGTGGTGAAAGCGCTGCAGACGGTGCTGCCAGCGCACGCGTTGCTTTGGCAGGCTGAAGACACCACGCCCTATGAGTGCGATGGCCTCACGGCCTACCGCCAACGTCCCCTGGTGGTGGCCTTGCCCGAAAGCGAGGAGCAAGTGGCGGCAGCGCTCAAGGTCTGTCACCGCCTTGATGTACCCGTGGTGGCGCGCGGGGCAGGCACCGGCCTGTCGGGCGGCGCCATGCCGCACGCGATGGGCTTGACGCTGTCGCTGGCCAAGTTCAACCGGATCGTCGCGATCGATCCGCGAGCGAGAACCGCCGTGGTACAGGCTGGCGTGCGCAATCTGGCCATCAGCGAAGCCGCCGCACCGCACGGTCTGTACTACGCGCCCGACCCCAGCAGCCAGATCGCCTGCACCATCGGCGGCAATGTGGCTGAGAATTCCGGCGGCGTGCATTGCCTCAAATACGGGCTGACGGTGCACAACGTCTTGCAAGTACGCGGTTTCACCATCGAGGGCGACCCGATCCGCTTTGGCGGCACAGCGCTGGACACCGCCGGCCTGGACCTGTTGTCGCTGATCGTTGGCAGCGAGGGCATGCTCGCCGTGGTGACCGAGGTGGTCGTGAAACTGGTGCCCAAGCCGCAGCTCGCGCGCTGCATCATGGCGAGCTTTGACGACATCCAGAAGGCGGGCGACGCGGTCGCGGCGGTGATCGCGGCGGGCATCATTCCAGCCGGGCTGGAAATGATGGACAAGCCCATGACGGCTGCGGTCGAAGACTATGTGCACGCCGGCTACGACCTGGACGCTGCGGCGATCCTGCTGTGCGAGAGCGACGGCACGCCCGAAGAGGTGGACGAAGAGATCGGACGCATGAGCGCGGTGCTGCGAGGCTGCGGCGCCACCGCCATCGCGGTCAGCCGGGATGAGGCCGAACGCCTGCGCTTCTGGAGCGGTCGAAAAAACGCCTTTCCAGCATCGGGCCGCATCAGTCCCGACTACATGTGCATGGACAGCACCATCCCTCGCAAGCGCCTGGCTGACATCCTGATCGCCATTGCCACGATGGAGAAGAAGTATGGCTTGCGCTGTGCCAACGTGTTCCACGCTGGCGATGGCAACCTGCACCCGCTGATCCTGTTTGACGCCAACGACCCCGACCAGCTGCACCGATGTGAGCAGTTTGGCGCCGAGATACTGGAAACCAGTGTCGCGATGGGCGGCACCGTGACGGGCGAGCACGGTGTCGGTGTGGAAAAAGTCAACAGCATGTGTGTTCAGTTTTCGGCTGAAGAAAACGCGCAGATGTTTGCCGTCAAGCATGCTTTTGATACCAAAGCGCTACTCAACCCCGGGAAAGTCATCCCTACATTGCAACGTTGTGCCGAATATGGACGCATGCTGGTGCGCGGGGGGCAGCTCAAACACCCGGATTTGTCCCGTTTCTGACCCTCAGATCTGGCGTCGGTTTTTGCACGGCTGGGGTACAGTGCATCGCGATGAGCGCAATACACCCGTTTCCTGGGAACATGGCGAGGAAGGCACCTGCAGAAGATGGGGTGTCCGAGCGCGAGCGCGCGCTGGAAGCGGAGGTCGCATTTCTGCGTGATGAACTGGGACGGCTGAGCAGCGGCAACTGGCCTGCGGTCGGGGCAAAAGGCGGCGCCATCACTGTGGCGGAGGGTGGCCTTCTGCCGGAAGGATATGGCGAGCTGTTTTCCGCCTTGGGCAGCGTGTTCGCCATCGGGGTGTTCCGCATCCTGCCGGACGGAACCCTGACCTACGTAGACCCAATGATGCAGCAAATCTTCGGATTGCCCGCACAGGACTTTCAGCAATACGGCTGGCTTCAACGGGTGCATCCTGACGACTTGGCCGACCTCCAGCAGCACTGGAACAGCGGCGTGGGGCAAGGCATTGGAACCACTCACGAGTTTCGGATACTCCGCCCGGACTCGGCCACACCCATCCATTTGGTGGGGCGCAATGTCCCCCAACACGACGAGCAAGGGCGTCTGGTCAGTCATCTGGGCTTCGTGCAAGATATCAGCCCACTGCGCAAACTTGAAGCCGAAGCCCGCATCAAGGACGAGCTCAACCGCCAGATCATCGCCAGCAGTCCCGACTGCACCAAGGTCCTGGATCTGGAAGGCCGCGTGCTGCAGATGACCGCGCAAGGCTGTCACCTGGTGGAAGTGGACGACTTCGAAAAGGTCCGCGGCAGCGATTGGACCGGCTGGTGGCCAGACGAGGGCCAGTCACGCGCGCGAGAAGCGCTGGAAAAGGCCAAACACTCTGGCAACGCGCGCTTCATCGCCTACGCCCCCACCTTCAAGGGCACACCCAAGTGGTGGGACACGGTGGTATCTCCGATCACCGACAACCAGGGCAATCCAGTCATGATGCTGGCGGTCTCGCGCGACATCACTGAGCCCTACACACAGCAGAACCAAATCCAACAGCTCAACACCACCTTGGAGTCCCGGGTGCAGGAGCGCACGGCCGAGCTGGGAGCGCTCAACACGCAACTGCTCAACACGCTTCAAGAAGCGCAGCTTCTCTACAACCAGGCGCCTTGTGGCTATCACTCGGTAAATGCGGAAGGCGTGTTCGTTCTGATCAACCAGACAGAGCTGAACTGGCTGGGGTACACACAGGACGAAGTGATTGGGAAAATGCGATTCCGGGACCTCGTACTGCCAAGCAGTCTTGGCATGGTCAGAGAGCGCTTGCAGCGCCTCATTCGGGGAGAAAAACTGGAATCCGCGGAACTGGAGATGCGCCGCCGCGACGGGTCAACCTTCGCGGCTTTGCTCAGCAGCACCGCCGTGGTCGACGACCATGGCCAGTTCATCCGCACCAACAACACGCTGGTCGACATCACACCACGCAAGCAAGCCGAGACCGCTCTGCGTGAGAATCAGCGGTTCGTGCAGACGGTGACCAACCATGCTCCCGGTGTCATTGCCTACCTGGATGACACGCTTCACTTCCGTTTCGCCAACAACGAGCACCGGCGCCTGTACGGCATGGACCCGTCCAGGATATTGGGCATGCACATCAGCGAATGCCTTCCGGCTCACATCTGGAATGAAATCCAGTCGCGCCTGCTTCTTGCACTGGCTGGCGTGACGCAACACTTTGAGTCCTGGCGAACAGCCATGGACGGCACGCCCCTCTATATCAGCGCTACTTACTTGCCTGACATGAACGAAGGGCGGGTACAGGGTGTGATTGTGCAAATCATTGACATCACGGAGCGCAAGCAGATCGAGGAACGGGTCAATCGGCTCAACGATGAGCTGGAGTTGCGTATCCGCGAGCGCTCCATGGAACTGATGGAAAGTGAACAGCGATTCAGGCTGATGGCTGACAACCTGCGCGACTACAGCGTGTTTTTTCTTGATGCGCAAGGCTGTATCACCGACTGGCCCGACAGTGCGCAGCGAATGGAAGGGTTTTCGCCATCCGAGATGCTGGGAAGGCACTACGGCAAGTTGCTGCAGATGGACAATCCCGAAGACGCCACGAACAGCGCTGAGCACATGTTGCGCATGGCAGCCTCCCGGGGTCAGCACGAGCTGCACACCTGGCAGTCCCGCAAGGACGGTTCGCGCTACTGGGCCCATTCCATGCTGATCGCGTTGCGCGACGATGGTGGCGAATTGCGCGGTTTTTCCAAGATCAGCCGAGACATGACCGATGCCAAGCGTCTGGACGACCTCATGCGCAACATCAACGACGAGTTGGAAAACCGTGTCGTTGAGCGCACGGAGCAGCTGCTGGCCGCGAACAAAGACCTGGAGTCCTTCTCCTATTCAGTGTCGCACGACCTGCGCTCACCGCTGCGACACATTTCCAGCTTCGTCAGTCTGCTGGAGGAGCACCTGGGAGAGCAAGGCGACAACATCACACTGCGTTACCTGAGCACCATTGGCAACTCCGCGCGCCACATGAGTCAGCTCATCGACGGCCTGCTGTCGTTTTCGCGGCTTGGCCGCTCGGCGGTCAATTTCATGCCGGTCGATGTCGGGATGTTGGTCGAGGCGGTGGTCAGCCAGATATCCTTGGACACCGAGGGACGGGTGGTGGACTGGGTGATCGCGCCCGACATGCCCGTGGTGCAGGGAGACGCCTTGCTGCTGCGAGAGGTCTGGGCCAACCTGCTGGGCAACGCCTTTAAATACTCCCGCCCACGTGAACGCGCACGCATCGAGATCGGCTGGAGCGTCGACCCTGCCGTGGGGTACACATTCTTCGTCAAAGACAACGGCGTTGGTTTTGATACCAAGTACGCGCAAAAGCTCTTTGGGGTCTTCCAGCGCTTGCACCGAGCCTCCGAGTTTGAAGGCACTGGCATCGGGTTGGCACTGACCCGTCGTATCCTGGAACGTCACGGTGGTAGCATTTGGGCAGAGAGTCAACCCGGGGAGGGTAGTGTGTTCCACTTTGCGCTGCCTTTTGACGCCTGCAGCCCGACCGAGCCATCCCCTGATTCCATTCCCTCCGCCCTGGAACCATGAACAAGAACGCCGAAGCCATCTTGCTGGTTGAAGACAACCCCGACGACGCCGAGCTGACCAAGTTGGCCTTGGCCCGTCATGGACTTGACGGCCGAGTGATTCATGTCTCTGACGGCATGCAGGCCCTCGACTATCTGTACCGCCGAGACGGGTTCGCCGACCGCGCAGGAGGCAACCCGGTGCTGGTGTTGCTGGACTTGAAAATGCCCTTGCTTGATGGCATCGGGGTGCTCAAGGAGATCAAGGGATCGGACGCGCTGCGCAACATTCCGGTGGTGGTGTTGACCTCATCGACCGAGCCGAGCGACCTGCAGCGCGCCTATGACGCTGGCACCAATGCCTACATCGCCAAACCCACCGAGTTTGCGCAGTTCCTCAGCGCCATGAAACACGTCTGCGAGTTCTGGATCAACATCAACCAGCACGCGCCTCAGTCTCCAAGCGCGGGCATGCGTGCCACCTCGTTCAGCGAACTCAGCTGACCCCAACGCGCAAGCGCGCGCTCTTCACCAGGTATCAATGCCACCGCGCTCCGGTGGCGAGGTGGCAGGCACTCCTGCGAGTCCGCGCACCAGCCAACGGCGGGTCTCAGCCGGGTCAATCACGGCATCAATTTCCAAAGCAGTCGCCATGTTGACCGCCGATCCCTGTGCCACCATCTGTGCCAGCAACGACTGGAACAGCGCCTCGCGGGGCCCTCCCTCCGGTTCGTTCGCCAACTCTTTGCGGTAGCCCAGCCGCACAGCCCCCTCAAGACCCATGGCACCAAACTCGGCCGACGGCCAGGCCACGGTGAAGACTGGCGCGTGGAATCCTCCAGCGCTCATCCCCATGGCGCCCAGCCCATACCCTTTTCGCATCACCACCGCAAACACGGGCACCCGAAGGTGCGCGGCGCGCACGAACAGGCGGCTGACATGCCGCACCTGAGCCGTGGCTTCGGTTTGAGGACC
>JBIIQD010000008.1:0-18140 GCA_044342265.1 Hydrogenophaga sp.
CTGGCGCCGCTGGGTGGCGTGTACCAGGCCGGCACGCTGTCGGGCAACCCCGTAGCCACCGCCTGCGGTCTCGCCACCCTGAGAGAAATCCAGAAGCCCGGCTTTTTCGAGGCGCTGTCGGCCAGCACGCGCTCGCTGGTGGATGGCTTGAAGGCCGCGGCCGATGCCGAAGGCGTGCCGTTCAGCGTGGACTGCCAGGGCGGCATGTTCGGCTTCTTCCTGATGCCCGAGCTGCCGCAGAACTATGCGACCGTGATGAAGACCGAGGGAGCGAAGTTCAATGCCTTGTTCCATGGTCTGCTGGACCGCGGGGTGTACATCGCACCTGCGCTTTACGAAGCGGGTTTCGTGAGTGCGGCGCACACCGCGCAAGACATTGCGGCTACCGTGGCGGCAGCGCGCGAGGTGTTCAGGCAACTGGCTTGATGGCCTTTTGACCAGGTACCTTGGCGCGAAGGTTTTGATCCCAATTCAACGCAAAGCGGCTTCTCCGGGCCGCTGGTGAAGTCCCCTGAGAGCGACGCGCCGCAATGGCGGCGCGAACGTGGGCTCAATGCCTGAAGTGGCGTACACCCGTGAATACCATCGCCACCCCACGCTCGTTCGCCGCGTCGATCACTTCCTGATCACGCATCGAACCACCGGGCTGCGCCACGCAGGTAGCGCCCGCATCGACCACCACGTCCAGTCCGTCACGGAACGGGAAAAAGGCATCGCTCGCCACGACGGTCCCTTGCAACGACAGCTTGGCGGCCTCGGCCTTGATGCTGGCGATGCGGGCTGAATCGAGGCGACTCATCTGACCGGCACCCACACCCATGGTCATGCCGTTCTTGCAGAACACAATGGCGTTGGATTTGACGTACTTGGCCACCTTCCAGGCGAACAGCAGATCCTGCAGTTCGGCCGGCGTCGGCTGCTTGACGGTGACTACCTTGAGGTCGGCCAGCGCCAGCTCGTGGTTGTCAGCAGTCTGCAGCAGCAAGCCCGAACCCACGCGCTTGGTGTCCATGGCGTTGCGGCCCTGGTCCCAGGCGCTGGCGCCGCCCGCGGGCATGGCGATCTTCATCAGGCGCACATTGACCTTGGGCTTGAAAACTTCCAAGGCTTCAGCGGTGAAGTCGGGCGCCATCAGCACCTCGACGAACTGCTTGACCACGGCTTCGGCTGCCGCCTTGTCCACCGTGCGGTTGAAAGCGATGATGCCGCCGAATGCGCTCGTCGGGTCGGTCTGAAAGGCCTTGGCGTACGCCTCATGCGCGTCCTTCCCGACGGCCACGCCGCAGGGGTTGGCGTGCTTGACGATCACGCAGGCCGGTGCTTCGAAGCTCTTGACGCATTCCCACGCGGCGTCAGCATCAGCGATGTTGTTATAGGACAGCTCTTTGCCTTGCACCTGTACGCCGGTGACCAGCGATCCAGGGGCTGGGTAGAGGTCGCGGTACAGCGCTGCCTGCTGGTGGCTGTTTTCGCCGTAGCGCAGGTCCTGCAGCTTGATGAAGCGACCGTTGGACTGGCCGGGGAACAAGTTGAGCGCGGGCACGTAGCTCTCGCTGAGTTGTTCGGTCTCCAGCGTCACCGCCGACAGGTAGTCACTGATGGCACCGTCGTACTGAGCGATGCGGTTGAAGGCGGCGACCGATAGCGCGAAGCGCAGCTTGTCAGAGAGCTTGCCCGCAGCCTTGAGTTCGGCGATCACAGCGGCATACTGGCCAGCATCGGTGACCACGCCCACGTCCTTCCAGTTCTTGGCGGCGCTGCGCACCATGGCCGGGCCGCCAATATCGATGTTCTCGATCGCGTCGGCCAGCGTGCAGCCTGGCTTGGCCACGGTTGCTTCAAACGGGTATAGGTTGACCACCAGCAGGTCGATGGTGTCGATGCCATGGTCTTTCAGCGCGGACATGTGCCCGGGCAGTTCGCGGCGGGCCAGCAGGCCGCCGTGCACCTTGGGGTGCAGGGTCTTGACGCGGCCGTCCAGCATCTCGGGGAAGTTCGTGACCTCGGCCACTTCAGTGACGGGCAGACCCTTGTCGGCCAGCAACTTGGCGGTGCCGCCGGTGGACAGGAGCTTCACTCCCAGGCCGTGCAGTGCCTGGGCGAATTCGACGATGCCGGTCTTGTCGGACACGGACAGAAGTGCGCGCATGGGAAGTTCTCTCAGGAGTTTCAGTTCAGGTTGTCACGTCGGAGCGCGGTGGGCCTCGGTGACTGCACGCCTCGTCAAGGAACACCGCGGAACTGGCTTTGCCGGGCCGCTGGTGTTGCCCCCTTGAGGGGGTGGCGCGCAGCGCCGCGGGGGTGTTTTTCAATCGATCAGTTTGTGTTCGAGCAGCTTCTTGCGCAGCGTGTTGCGGTTCAGGCCCAGCCATTGCGCCGCGCGCGATTGGTTGTGTTGTGATTGCTGCATCACCACTTCCAGCAAGGGCTTTTCCACCGCCTTCACCAGCATGTCATGCAGCCCAGCAGGGTCGGTGCCATTGAGGTCACGAAAGTACTCTTCGAGGCTGGCACGCACACAGTCGTGCAGGTTGTTGTTGCTCATGCCGCCAGTTTCCAGTCTTCTCGGGTGTTGCCTTCTTCGGTGTCCCGGGCCTGGACCCAGGCGTCGAAACTCTCGCGCACGCAGTCTTGCTGGGCCTGCGCCGTGGTCAAGCCATTGATGCGTCGGCGAAACTCCTGCGCGACGCCGGGTTGCAACGGCAGCGCCTGCGCGTACCAGCCCAGGTGCTTGCGCGCACTTCGCACGCCAGTGAACTCGCCGTAGAGGCTGTAGTGATCCTCGAGGTGATCCAGCAACCAAGACTTCACTTCTCTCAGGTCGGGTGCAGGCAGCATCTCCCCGGTCGCCATGAAGTGGGCGATTTCACGAAAGATCCAGGGTCGCCCCTGGGCCGCGCGGCCAATCATGATCGCGTCTGCGCCAGTGTGCCGCAGCACATCGGCCGCTTTGCGAGGGCTGTCGATATCGCCATTGGCGACCACCGGAATCTTCACGCTCTGCTTGATAACAGCCACCGTGTCGTGCTCAGCAAGCCCTTTGTAGCCTTGCTCGCGCGTGCGACCATGCACGGTCAGCATTTGAACGCCCGCCGCCTCGGCAGCCCTGGCAATCACCGGTGCGTTGCGCGCTTCGGCGCACCAGCCGGTGCGCATCTTGAGCGTTACCGGCACGCCGTGCGGCGCGGCGGCGGCGACCACCGCTTCGACAATGTCCAGCGCGAGCACTTCGTCCTGCATCAAGGCCGAGCCGGCCCATTTGTTGCAGACCTTCTTGGCGGGGCACCCCATGTTGATGTCAATGATCTGTGCGCCGCGATCAATGTTGTAGCGCGCCGCATCGGCCATCATCGCCGCGTCGGTTCCCGCAATCTGCACTGCGATAGGCCCGGCCTCGCCAAGGTGATCAGCGCGCCGCGAGGTCTTGAGGCTGTCCTGCAGGTCGGGCCGGCTGGTCACCATTTCGCTGACGGCGTAGCCCGCGCCCAGCCGCTTGCACAGCTTGCGAAAAGGCCGGTCCGTCACACCCGCCATGGGAGCAACGAACAAAGCATTGGGCAGGGTGTACGGACCCAGTTGCATGGCGGTGGGACAATGGTCGGGACGTTGGAGTCGCAGACGCTGCGGCGCTGGCGCCGAGCGAAAGGATGGGCATTGTATCTGCCTGTTTTTTCAGCAGACGATATTGCACACCTTCTGTTGCACACCGATCCCCACACGATTGCCAATGCCCGACTGGCTGAACTCTTTGATGACCTGGCTGGCCATGCCCGAGGCGGGGCTGAGCACGCTGTTCGCGGTCTCGTTTGTCTCCGCCACCTTGCTTCCAGTCGGTTCCGAGGCGGCACTGTTCGGGCTGCTCAAGCTGAACCCCGATCTGTTCTGGTCCGCCATTGCGGTGGCCACGGTCGGCAACACCTTGGGTGGCGCGCTGAACTGGTTCATCGGCGCAGGCGCCCACCGCGTGATCGACCGAGCTCGCCACAAGCCCACCGAACTGCGCGCGCTCAACTGGTTGCGGCGCTTTGGCCCCAAGGCCTGCCTGTTGTCCTGGCTGCCCTTGATTGGCGACCCGCTGTGTGCAGCCGCAGGTTGGTTGCGTTTTCCGTTTTGGCCCTGCGTGGCGTACATGGCAGTAGGCAAGCTGCTGCGCTACCTGGTCATGACCGTGGTGTTGCTCAAGCTGTTCCCAGGGGGACTGCCCTTGTGAACCGCAGCGGCGGAAGGGCGCGATACTCGCACTATGTCGCTTTCGACCGGCCGCTCTGTCCCCACAAATTCCTCAGCGCTTTGGGCGCTCATGACGGGCAACTTCGTGATCGGCATGGGCGTCATGGCCGTACCGGGCACGCTCAACGACCTGAGCGAATCGCTGCAGGTTTCGATCCCGCAGGCCGGGCAGCTGATCACCGCTGGCGCCATCCTCATGGGTCTGGGTGCGCCGGTGTTCGCCACGCTGGTCGCCGGCTGGGACCGCCGCCGCCTGCTCACGATCTCATTGCTCTGGTACGCGCTGCTCATGGGCCTGAGCGCCCTGGCGCCCAGCTACGGCGCGTTGCTGCCACTGCGGGTGCTCGCGGTGATCTCGCCCGCCATCTTCACGCCCCAGGCGGCCGCCAGTGTGGGCCTGATGGTGCCGCCCGAACAGCGCGGGCGCGCCATCACCTTTGTGTTCATGGGCTGGTCGGTGGCCTCGGTCCTGGGCATGCCGCTGGCAGCGTGGATCGGTGGCGTGTGGGGCTGGCGCTGGGCGTTTGCACTGGTCGCGCTGCTGGCGGTGGGAAGTGCCGCCTGGGTCTGGCGCGCCATGCCCGATGGTGTGCGACCTGCTGCCCTGTCGTTCAAAGCCTGGGGGCAGACATTCGGATCGATGCCGTTGATGCTGGCGCTGGCGGTCACCCTGTTGTCGTCCTTTGGCCAGTTCGCGCTGTTTTCCTACTTCGCGCCTTACTTGCAGCAGACCTTGTCGGCGAGTGCGGTCATGCTTTCACTGCTGTTCTTCTGGTTCGGCGTCTTCGGCCTTGTCGGCAACATCGTGCTCACACGCTGGATCGACCGGCTGGGGACGCCGCGTGCCGTGCTGCTCGCGTTGTCGCTGATCGCCATCAGCCTGGCTGTCTGGCCCGTCGGGCGCACAGGGCTGGTCATGCAGGCGCTGGTGATGGTCCCATGGGCACTGGGTTGTTTTGCCGTCAACTCGGCCCAACAGGCTCGGCTGGTGCACCTTTCACCGAGTCTGGCATCGGCATCGGTGGCACTGAACACCTCCGCCTTGTACGCCGGTCAGGGCCTGGGCGCGGCGCTGGGCGGAGCACTCATCGCGCAAGGCCACATGCTGCGTCTGCACTGGGTGGGGCTGTTGCTGTTGTCGCTGGCCATCGGCCTGAGCGTGCTCGCCGCAAACGCTCAGAAGCGTTCGTAGGGCATCAGGTAGCGCCACTGCCCGGCGGGCAAGCCGGCCAGCGCGATGCGGCCCAGCCGCAAACGCCGCAGCGCGGTCAGCCGCAGGTCGGCGCGTTCGCACAGGTGGGCCACCTGCCCGGGCTTGTTGCCCTTGATGGCCAGACGAAGGCGCAGCTCGCTTTGCCAACTCGCGCGCGCCGAGGGCACCGCCCAGCCGTCAAAGAACAGCGGTTTGCCCAGTGACTTGAGCACCGCGTCCCGCCGGTCTTCGTCTTCGAGCGCCGGATCGGCCGCCACGTCGGCCAGCCATTCATGTTCCAGCTGGGTCGCGTCCTCGGTCATCTTGCGCGCCACACCGGGGTTCTGGGTGAACACCATCAGTCCGCTGGCCAGCTCGCCCAATGACCCCACGGCCAGCAGCTTGTGCCAATGCGCCTTGAGCGGTCGCACGCCCGAGCGGTCTCCCGCAAAGCGCAGCGGTGAAGTGAACCAACGCGCGGCCATGTCATCGGGAAGAAACGGTACATCAGGCACAACCTGCCCCGCCGGTTTGTGCCAGATCAGGGTCACCGATGCCAGTGACTCCAGTTTGGCCTTCGGATCAAGGGTCACGACCTGGTCGTCGCGCACCCGCTCCATCGGCTCTTCGACCACCACACCGTCCACCCGCACCCAGCCGCCGGCAATGTAGCGCTCCGCATCGCTGCGCGAGCAGGGGAGTTGTGCCGCCAGGCGTTTGGCCAGGCGCTGGGGTTCGGGCCGGCCAGTGTTGGACATGTCGGCGTCTATGACGAGAACAGGAAGTTCATCACGTCGCCGTCCTTGACAACGTAGTCCTTGCCCTCGGCGCGCATCTTGCCCGCGTCTTTGGCGCCCTGCTCGCCCTTGAGGGCGATGTAGTCGTCGAAGGCGATGGTCTGGGCGCGGATGTAGCCCTTCTCGAAATCGGTGTGAATCACCCCGGCCGCCTGTGGCCCGGTGTCACCCACATGAATGGTCCAGGCGCGCACTTCCTTCACGCCCGCGGTGAAGTAGGTCTGCAGGCCCAGCAACTGGTAGGCGGCGCGGATCAGGCGGTTCAGGCCCGGCTCGTCCTGACCCAGTTCCTTGAGGAATTCCAGCCGGTCGGCGTCGTCCATTTCGGACAGCTCGGCCTCGATCTTGGCGCAGATGGCCACCACCGGCGCTTTCTGCTTGGCCGCAAACTCCTTCAGGCGGTCGAGGAAGGGATTGTTCTCGAAGCCGTCTTCCGACACGTTGGCCACGAACATCGCCGGCTTGGCGGTGATCAGGAAAAACTGCTTGAGCTGGACCAGCTCTTCCTTGCTGAAGTCGATGGTGCGCACCGGCTGGGTGTCGTTCAGCGCGGTCTGGCACTTCTCCAAGATCGCCAATTGCTTGATCGACTCCTTGTCACCCGAGCGCGCGGTCTTGCTCACGCGGTGGATCGCTTTTTCCACCGCCGCCAGGTCGGCCAGGCAGAGTTCCGTCTGGATCACTTCGATGTCGGCGATCGGGTCGACCTTGTTGGCGACGTGAATCACGTTCGGGTCTTCGAAGCAGCGCACCACGTTGACGATGGCGTCGGTCTCGCGGATGTGGGCGAGAAACTTGTTGCCCAGGCCTTCACCGGTGCTGGCACCGGCCACCAGACCGGCGATGTCCACGAACTCGACGATGGCCGGCACCACGCGCTCGGGCTCGACGATGGCGGCCAGCTGGGCCAGTCGCAGATCGGGCACCTCCACCACGCCGGTGTTGGGCTCGATGGTGCAAAACGGGTAGTTTTCGGCGGCGATGCCGGCTTTGGTCAGCGCGTTGAAAAGAGTGGACTTGCCGACGTTGGGCAGGCCCACGATGCCACATTGGAGACTCATGGAATACCTCGAAAAATCAGCCATGCAGTGTAAGCGACGGCCCCGAGACAGAGTAATCTTGCGCCACTCCGCCATGAACACGAACCCTACCCTTGACACCTTTCCCCTGCACCTTGGCGCTTTGCTGCTGGCCGCAGGATCGGGCTCGCGCATGGGCCATCGGCCCAAGTGCCTGTTGGAGCGGAACGGGGAGCCGCTGATCGCGCGCCTGTTGCGGGCTGTGCGAGCAGCTGGGGTGGCGCGCCCGGTTGTGGTGCTCGGTCACCATGCGCCTCGCATTGCGACGGCTTTGCACGGGCTGAACACCGCCACCATCATCAATCCGACCCCGGACGCAGGCCTCGTGTCGTCTCTTCGCATGGGGCTGTTGGCCTTGCCAGATGAGTTGGAGGCTGTGATGGTGCTGCTGTCAGATCAGCCTCTCATCACTCACCAGGACCTCTTGGACCTCATGATTGCCTACCAATCAAGGCCCGCAGATACCGAGTGGGTACAACCCAATGTGAAGGGCTTGCCTGGAAACCCTGTCATTTTCAGCAAGCGTGTTCGCGCCCAGTTGCTCGAGGGGCCTCCCGAAAAAGGCGGTAAGCACTGGCAAGCCCAGAACCCGCGTGCAGTACATGCCTGGCATAGCGACAATGTCCACTACCGCACCGATGTGGACAGCCCTGAAGACATTGAACAACTGGGTTTGCACACTGGCATTTGGTTGCGCTGGCCCAACGACCTGTCTCAGCCCATGGCATGCAACCCGATAGGACCTTCATGAACAGCCTCGACATCGATGTGATCCGAACCGCCCTGGACTGGCAGTCGCGCGGACAGCGCGTGGTCATGGGCACCGTGGTGCGCACCTGGGGCTCAGCCCCGCGCCCGCCGGGCTCGCTCATGGTCATCCGCGACGACGGCCAGGTGGCGGGATCGGTCTCGGGCGGCTGCATCGAGGACGACCTGATCGGCCGCGTGGCGCGCGGCGAGCTGGCGCTGAGAAAGCCCGAGACCACGACCTACGGCGAGACTGCCGAAGAGGCGCGGCGCTTTGGCCTACCCTGCGGCGGCACGGTGCAGCTGGTGCTGGAACCGCTGTCGCCCGCTTCGCAGCTGCGCGAACTGCTGGCCGCCATCGAAGGACACCAGCGCGTGCAGCGCCGGCTGGACATGGCCACCGGCGTGGCGGGTCTGAGCCCGACCGACGCGGGCGACCGGGTGCAGTTCGATGGCCAGACCCTGACCACGGTGCACGGCCCGCGGCTGCGCCTGCTGATCATCGGCGGCGGCCAGCTCTCGCGTTACCTCGCCAGCATGGCGGTGATGCTGGACTACCAGGTGACGGTGTGCGAGCCGCGCGAGGAGTACCACGAGGGCTGGGAGCGCATGGAGGGCGTGACCCTGTCCACCACCATGCCCGACGACCTGGTGCTGGCGATGCGGCTGGACGAACACAGCGCGGTGGTTGCCGTGACGCACGACCCCAAGCTGGACGACCTGGCGTTGATGGAGGCGCTGCGCACGCCGGCGTTTTACGTGGGCGCGCTGGGCTCGCTGCAGAACAACGCCAAGCGGCGCGAGCGGCTGCTGGAGTTCGACGTGAGTGCGGAAGAAGCGGCTCGTCTGCACGGTCCGGTGGGCCTGAACCTGGGCGCGCTGACGCCTCCGGAGATCGCCATGAGCATCGTGGCCGAGATGACGGCGCTGCGCCGAGGCATGGATTTGAGCGGCCCGCTGAGCAACTGGGCAGGGTCGAAAACAGTCTGCCTGACCTGCTGATCTTCCTACCGATGCCATGTCTCGCCGCTCGCCCAAGGTGGGCAGTGAACAGTGCAGGTGGAACTGAAAACCGTCAGTCGAAACGCCAGTCCGCACCGACGGCCTGCCCGACTTTCAGCACAAGCCCATCGCCGTCGAGCACGATGGCGTTCATGCCGAAGGTGATGGCGCCGTTCAGACGCGGATTAACCCGGTAGGCCTGCATCGCGTCGCTCACGGCGGGCGTCGACGTGGCGGTCGCCGGGTCGATGTTCGGGATCGGGCAGCGCGCGCAGGGCTTCACGTTCTCCAGGGCCGCCACACCGCCGTCGGCATGCACGCGCCAGGCGCCGATCCGGTCTTCGTCGTGTGCCTCGACGCCGGAGAGCACGATGTTGGGGCGGAAGCGCCGCAGGTCCACCGGCGCTTCGCCCGCGTTCGCCAGCCGCGCGTTCAGCCCGTCCAGTGAGGCGGTGCTTGTCACCAGCACGCCAAAGCCGTCTGCAAACTGGGTCGAAGATTGCCGGCCGCTGGTCCACTTGAGACTGCAAACACGCTTCACTTCGGGATCGAAGCGCACCAGCCGCAGCTTCTTCAGGTCGGTCGGTGCATCAGGGCCCAGAAAGTCGCTGAACCATTGCGCCGCCAGGTCACCCATGTCCCAGGCGTCGACCGTGTCGTCCCAGACACGCACGGTCAATGGCGACTCGACGCCGTCCAGCGCGAGGTGCAGGGCCAGCATGCCCGGCGCGCGCAGCACCAGCTGCCCCATGCGAAAGGTCGGCTGAATCAGCGCCATGCGCGGCAGCTCACGCTGGGTCACGAATTCACCCTGCGCGTCCACCACCATCCAGGCCCGATCCCATTCGAGGCCGGTGGGTGTCAGCAGTGCTTCGCTCAGACTCACGCCAGCACAGGATTTGACCGGATACACCCAGAGCTGATCGATATGCGCCTGAAGATCAGACGCAGCGGCAAGGGATTCGTTGGGGGTGTTCATCCCCGAATTGTGGCGTGCTCCTAAAATCACTGCATGGCGCTTACTTCCTCGACCACGGCCGTCCCCCGGCGATTTGATGTGTGCATCCGTGGCTCGGGCGTGGTCGGACAGACGCTGGCCCTGCTGCTGGCGCGAGAACGATTGAGAGTGGCCTTGGTCACGGCGCCCCGGGCGGCCACGGCAGAGCCCGATGTGCGCGCCTATGCCCTCAACGGCGCGGCCCGATCGCTGCTGCAGTCCTTGCGGGCCTGGCCCGAGACCGAAGAGATCCCCGGTGACAGACCGAGCGTCACCCCTGTGACCCGCATGGAAGTGCATGGCGACAGCGGCGCAGACCTGACGTTCTCCGCGCAAGAGCAGGGCACCGAGGCACTGACGTGGATCGTGGATGTGCCCGCACTGGAAAAACGCTTGAGCGATGCGGTTGGATTTCAGGGGGGCATCGAGCGCGTGACCGAACCGGCGCTGGCCACACTGACGGCAGTCTGCGAAGGCAAGCGCAGCGCAACCCGAGAGGAACTTGGCCTGGAATTCGACGTCCGGCCTTATCCCCACAAGGCCATGGCCGCCCGGCTCACCACGGAAAAACCCCACGGTGGCATCGCGCGGCAGTGGTTCATCCGTGGAGAAGTGCTCGCTTTGTTGCCGCTGGACGGCGCGCAAGGGAACTCCGTGGCGCTGGTCTGGTCAGTCCCTGCTCAGCAATCCGAGGAATGGCTGTGCGCCGAACCCCAAGAACTGGTGAATGCCTTGCAAGAGCGTTGTGGTCAGGCGCTGGGCGAGCTGCGGCTCAAGGGCTCGGTGCAGACCTGGCCACTGGAGTTGTCCCGCGCGCGGCGCTGGATCGCGCAGACCGCGAGCGGCAGTGTGGTGCTGGCAGGTGATGCGGCCCATGTCATGCATCCATTGGCCGGTCAAGGCCTGAACGTGGGTCTGGCCGATGTGGCGCAACTGGCGCGCGTGATTCACGAGCGTGAGTACTGGCGCGAACTGGGTGACCTCAGAATGTTGCGGCGCTACGAGCGCGCACGACAGGCTGACGTCAACGCCATGGGCTGGCTCACCGACGGCCTGTTCGGGCTGTTTGGTCAGTCCGACAGCCGCGTGCAGGCGCTGCGCAACTGGGGCATGAGCGGTGTGGACCGCCTTGGACCGCTGAAACACTGGCTGGCCCGCAAGGCCATGGGCCAGGCGGCGTGAATGGCTGCCGGCCTCTTTTCAACCTTCACGCCACAGGCGGACCGATGACTCTTTTTTTTAAACCCCTCTTGGTGACGCTGCTGGTGGTGTTCTCTCTGGGCGCCCACGCGCAGGAAGCCACCATCCGCAAGAACCTGACCGAGCGCCTGCCCAAGCTGCCGCCGATTGACGAAATCAGCAAGACGCCTATGGAAGGTGTTTACGAGGTGCGGGTCAACCAGAGCGAGATTTTCTACACCGACGCTCAGGGCAACTACCTTCTGCAAGGCAACTTGATCGATGTACGAGCCCAGGAGGACCTGACGGAAAAGCGCCAGGCCAAATTGACCGAGATCGACTTCAAAGACCTGCCTCTCAAGGACGCTTTCACGCTCGTGCGCGGCAATGGCAAACGCAAGATCGCCGTGTTCGAAGACCCGAATTGCGGCTATTGCAAACGCTTCGAGCGCGATTTGTTGAAGGTCGACAACGTGACGGTGCACGTGTTCCTCTACCCCATCCTCAGCCAGGATTCTTCCGACAAGTCGCGCAATATCTGGTGTGCCAAGGACAAAAGCAAGGCGTTCCTCGACTGGATGATCAAGGACATTCCCCCGCCCGCCGCCACCTGCGACTCGTCCGCTCTTGCGCGCAACGTTGAGTTCGGCAAAAAGAGCCGCATCACAGGCACCCCAACCTTGATCTTCGCCCATGGAGCCCGGGTGCCAGGCGCCATCGGTGCCGACCGGGTCGAAAAGCTGCTCGCCGAGGCCAAGTAAGCGCCTGAAAAGAATCGCCACCCCGATGTCATCGTCTCTGCATGGCCCCAGCGACGCGGCGCTGGCCCGCACCCTGGGTCAGGCCGGATTGATTCCCTTTGTGTTGCTGGCAGCCCTGTTGTGGCTGGTCGACCTGGATTTGCAGCCCTGGGTGGCGATTGCGATGGCGGCCTATGCAGCGCTGATCATTGCGTTCCTAGGTGGCATCCACTGGGGCATTGGCTGGGTCATGGCCCGGCAGGAAACAGGTGCAGCCAGCGCTTCGCACCACCTGCGCAACCATTTCCTCTGGGGCATCGTGCCTTCCCTGCTGGCCTGGCCAGGCCTGTTGATGCCAGCCTTTGCGGGTCTGGCGTGGCTGGGCTTCATGCTCATCGTTTGCTACCTGGCTGACCGTACGCTGTACCGCCGTATCGGCCTCGAAGCCTGGCTTACGCTGCGATTCCGTCTTTCTTCCATCGCAGCCCTGAGCTGCTTCATCGGCGCGGGAGCCCTGTGATCCGAAAAACGCCCAAGACTGCGCCGACCACCGCCCTGCGCTACCGCATCGAGTCACTGAACCACCGGGCACATTTGTTCTCAGTCACGCTGGAGATCGATCATCCGGCGCCTCGGCAAAAACTGATGTTGCCAGTCTGGATCCCCGGCAGCTACCTGGTGCGCGAGTTCTCGCAGCACCTGCAACACCTGACCGCCACACAAGGGAGCACCGCGCTGCCCGTGCGCCAACTGGACAAACACCGCTGGCAGGTGGACAACGACGGTCGAAGCACGCTCTGCCTGCGCTGGGAGATCTACGCTTTCGACGCCTCGGTACGCACCGCTTTTCTGGACGCTACGCGCGGTTTTTTCAACGCCACCAGCCTATGCCTGATGGTCGTTGGCCAGGAAGACATGCCGCACGCCCTGGAGATCGCTGCTGGCGATGTGCCGCCGGGCTGGCAAGTCGCCACTGGCCTGACCGCCACCAACGCAAACACCCAGGGATTTGGTCACTACCTTGCCCAGGACTACGACGAGCTGGCCGACGCCCCGGTCGAACTCGGCACATTTTGGCGCGGTGAGTTCGTCGCCTGCGGCGTGCCACACCAGTTCGTGGTCAGTGGCGTGGGTGCCTGGTTTGACGGCCAGCGCCTGCTCGAGGACACGCGGCGCATCTGCGAAACGCAGATTCGCTTCTGGCACGGCAAAGGCAAACCGCCCTTCGAGCGCTATGTGTTCATGCTGCACGCCAGCGCGGATGGGTATGGTGGCCTGGAGCATCGCAACTCGACGGCGCTGATCGCGCAACGCAGCGATTTGCCACGCTTGAGCGACGCCAAGGGCAAGCCGCCGCCTTTGAAGGCCACCGACGGGTACACCACGTTGCTCGGCCTGGTCAGCCACGAGTACTTCCACACCTGGAATGTCAAACGCTTGCGACCGGCCGAGTTCAAGCGCTACGACTACACCCGCGAAAACCACACCGAACTGCTCTGGTTCTTCGAAGGGTTCACCAGCTACTACGACGACCTGATCCTGCGCAGGGCCGGGCTGATCGACGACGCGGCCTACTTGCTGCTGGCGACCAAGACCATCAACCAGGTGCAGCAAAGCCCTGGTCAGCGCGTGCAAAGCGTGGCCCAGGCCAGTTTCGACGCCTGGACCCGCTACTACCGGGTCGGCGAAAACACCCCCAACGCCACCGTCAGTTACTACACCAAGGGCGCGTTGGTGGCGATGTGTCTGGATCTGACGCTGCGCGCGGAGGGCCATAGCACGCTGGATGACGTGATGCGCGCGCTCTGGCAGCGAACCCAGGGCGGACCCATGCGCGAAGCCGATCTGGCCGCAGTGTTGCGTCAACTGGGCCAACGCAGCTTCAACACCGAGCTGGCGCAATGGGTGCATGGAACTGGCGATCTGCCCATGGTCGACTTGCTCGCGCAAGCGGGCGCCAAAGTGCACCGTGACAAACCTCTTCTGGCCCAGAGCCTGGGCTTGCGCGTCTCGGAGAGCGGCGGTCTCACGGTCAAGGCAGTGCTGCGTGGTGGCGCGGGCGAAGCGGCGGGTCTGGCGGCAGGCGATGAATGGCTGGGCGTTGAATTTCCAGCCGCCAAACGGGGTCAGCCGGTCGAAGCCTGGCGGCTGCGCAAGCTGGACGAGTTGGCGGTTCTGCGCGGCGGGCGCAACACCATGACCGCACTGGTCTCGCGCGATGGACGCCTGCTGCGTTGTCCGCTGACCTGGCCGGGCGAAGACACCACTGTTCGCCTCACGGTTGAGGACGCTGCGCGGCTCGAGCCTTGGCTGGGCATCACGCTCAGCGCAGCCTGAAAACCTGGGTTAAGGCTGAGGCAACTGCGGCACGATCTCGATGTCAAAGCGCTGCACGGTGCCCGAACCACGCGCGTTCTTCAAGGAGTCTCTCACGCGCGGCAGCTGAGCCTGAAGCTCGGCAGCGTTTTTGCAGGATTCGACCCGCATGGCGGTCTGCTCGCCCATGGGCCCCAACTGGTCATTGACAAAGCGCACAACCAAGCGGCGCCCGTCGATGAATCCCAGCACCGCCGGCGCTTCCGGGGCCTTGTTGACGGCAGATGCGGCTGGGGCCAAAGGGGATGGCAACGCAGCTTCGGATGCCACTGCAGAAAATGGCTGGCTGTCGGCGAAGGGCATGGTTTCCACGAAAGGAGCGCCTGGATCGCGCGCAGCGATCCAGCCATGGGACAACAACTGCTCCAGCAACGGCATCCCACCGCCGAGACCGGCACCGAGCTTGTCCAGCTCAGACATGCTGCGTTTGCCATCGACCATGATCAACATGGAACGCAGGCGCGGACCGAGCTCAGGCGCGCGACGCGCCATGGCATCCCGACCTTTCTCTGTTTTGACGAGCAACGTGTTCTTGTCCATGTAATCCCAACGAAAGGCAAATACTATAGACGCAGTGCTCGCATTCGAATAGCGCGACCTTTAAATGTATTCTTTTGGCCTACATCGATCCAACATAAGCTTCAGCGAGGTCGCTGGTCCAGCACCCGCTTGGCCTTGCCCTGGCTTCGCTCAACGCCACCTTCGGGTTTGAGCGCCACCTCCACGCTGCTGCCGATATAGACCTTGACGTCGTGCCGCAGCAGCTCGGCCGCCGCGCGTGCCTCGATGCTGTCGGGCGCCAGACCCGGACGCGTCTCAACCGCCACTGTCAGGCAGTCCAAATGATTCTCGCGGGTGAGTACGCATTGGTAGTGCGCGGTCAGTTCGGGGCGCTTGAGGATCAGCTCCTCAATCTGCGTAGGGAACACGTTGACGCCACGCACGATCATCATGTCGTCGCTGCGACCAGTGATCTTTTCCATGCGCCGCATGGTGCGCGCGGTGCCCGGCAGCAGGCGCGTGAGGTCGCGCGTGCGGTAGCGGATGATGGGCAGCGCTTCCTTGGTCAGGCTGGTGAACACCAGTTCGCCCATCTCGCCGTCGGCCACCGGCTCGCCGGTCTCGGGGTCGATGATCTCGGGGTAGAAATGGTCCTCCCAGATCGTCGGACCGTCCTTGGTCTCCACGCACTCGTTGGCCACGCCCGGCCCCATGACTTCAGACAAGCCGTAGATGTCGACCGCGTCGATGGCCATGCGCGCTTCGATCGCCACACGCATGTCGTTGGTCCAGGGCTCGGCGCCAAAGATGCCCAGGCGCAGGCTGCTGTCGCGCGGGTCCAGCCCCTGGCGCTGAAACTCGTCAGAAATCGCCAACATGTAGCTGGGCGTCACCATGATGATGTCGGGCTTGAAGTCCTGGATCAGCTGCACCTGTCGCTCGGTCTGGCCGCCACCAAAGGGCACAACCGTCAGTCCCAGCTTCTCGGCGCCATAGTGCGCACCCAGGCCGCCGGTGAACAGACCGTAGCCGTAGCTCACGTGCACCATCTCGCCCGGCCGCGCACCGCTGGCGCGGATGCTACGCGCCATCACCGTGGCCCAGGTGTCGATGTCCCTGAGCGTGTAACCGACCACCGTGGGTTTGCCGGTGGTGCCGCTGGATGCGTGGATGCGCGCGCATTGCTCACGCGGCACGGCGAACATGCCGAACGGGTAGCTGTCGCGCAGGTCCTTCTTGGTGGTGAAGGGAAACTTTGCCAGGTCGGCCAGCGAGCGGCAGTCGTCCGGGTGCACGCCCGTCTCGTCGAACTTGGCCTTGTAGACCGCCGAGTTGGCGTAGGCATGGCGCAAAGTCGCCTGCAGTCGCTTGAGCTGCAGGCCACGAAGCTCGTCGATGCTGGCCTTTTCGATGGCTTCGAGCGGAAAAGATGTCATGTACCCTCCTGTTCCGGAAACACCTGGCCAGAAATCACCGCACTTTTCCCGCGGAACAACGCCACCACCTCGCCCTTCTGATTGCTGACCCGCATGTCGTAAATGCCGTGCCGACCTTGCAGCACCTGCTCCACGCCTTCGCAGATGAGCACGTCGCCTTCGTGGGCGGGCTTGAGGAACTCGATGCTGCAGCCTGCGGCCACGGCGTTCTTGTTGTGGCTGTTGCAGGCGAAGGCGAAGGTTGAGTCAGCGAGGGTGAAGATGAAACCACCGTGGCAGATCTTATGGCCGTTGAGGTGCAGCGGTTGGACCACCATGCGCATCAGTGCGCGCCCCGGCTCGATGGCCAGCAGCTCCATGCCCATCGTGTCCTTGCTGGCCACGTCGACGGCGAACATCGTCTCGCCGACCTGGCTGGCCCTTTCTTGCGGCGTCATGTCATTCCCCTTTGAACTGCGGCGTGCGCTTCTGACGGAACGCCATCACGCCCTCGATGTAATCGTGCGTGGCGCCCAACGCCGACTGCGTGTCGCGCTCGATGTCCAGCTGCTGGTTGAGTGTGCGCGTGGACCCGTCACGCAGCAATGCGCGGGTCGCAACCAGGGCCTTGGTCGGCATGGTGGCCAGCTTCTCGGCCAGAGTCATCGCGGCGGTCAACGGGTCGTCTTGCACATCCCAGATCATCCCCCACTCCTTGGCCTGCGCTGCAGGCAACTTGTCGCCAGTCATCGCCAGCGCCATCGCCCGCGCCAGACCCAGTCGCTCCACCAGGAACCAGCTGCCACCGGCGTCGGGGATCAGTCCAATCTTGCTGAACGCCTGGATAAAGCTCGCGCCGGGGGCCGCGATGGCAATGTCACAGGTCATGGCCAGCGAAGCGCCCGCACCCGCTGCCACACCGTTGACCGCGGCGATCACCGGCATGCGCAGCGACTGGATGCGACGCACCGTCGGGTTGAAAGCCTGATCGATCACTGGGCCGGGGTCGGCGCGTTTCACGAGGTCGGGTCCTGGCGCAAAGTCGAATTCGGCCAGGTCGGCCCCGGCGCAGAAACCTCGCCCTGCGCCGGTGATGACCATGGCGCGGATCACCGGGTTGGCTTCGGCACGGTCCAGCGCAGCCCACAGTTCGCGGTGCATCTGGCGTGTGAAGCTGTTGAGCGCGTCAGGCCGGTTGAGCATCAGCAACGCCACGGCGCCGCGTGTTTCGTACAGCACGGTGCCGCCAAGGTCGGGGTTGTTCATGGGTGTGGGTCTCCTGGCGCACAGCGGCGCGACTGGGTTTGATCTGACCGTCAATCTAACATTAACCGACTCATCGGTCGGTTAATGTTTTCCCTCAGCCGCACCAGTCGATCGATCCGCCAGCTCTGGCAGCTATAGTTGACGTTTACGTCAATCAGACTCCACCACCCGAGGACAGACCATGAGCGAAGCCACCGCCCCCGAACTGATCACTGTGCGCACCGAAGGCCGTGTCGGCATCGTCACGCTGAACCGGCCCAAGCAGCTCAACGCGCTCAACGACCAGCTGATGAACGAGCTGGGTGCCGCGCTCAAGGCCTTCGATGGCGACGAGGGGATCGGCTGCATGATCGTGACCGGCAGCGAGAAGGCCTTCGCGGCCGGCGCCGACATCGGCGCCATGGCCAAGTACAGCTTCGCCGACGTCTACAAGGGCGACTACATCACCCGCAACTGGGAAACCATCCGCAGCGTGCGCAAGCCCGTCATCGCCGCCGTCAGCGGCTTCGCCCTGGGCGGCGGCTGCGAGCTGGCCATGATGTGCGACTTCATCATCGCCGCCGACAACGCGAAGTTCGGCCAGCCGGAAATCAAGCTGGGCATCATCCCCGGCGCCGGC
>JBIIQD010000216.1:0-5169 GCA_044342265.1 Hydrogenophaga sp.
TCGCAACTTGTTCTGGTGGACTACCAGGAGCGCTTGATGGTCGCGATTCCTGAGCGGGAAGCGGTGCTGGCGAATGCGCGGCGCCTGGCGCAGGCAGCTTGTTTGTTGGGCGTACCGGTCTGGGGCACCGAACAGAACCCCGGCAAGCTGGGGCTGAACGACCCGGTGATCCGGGCTGCTTGCCAACGCACTTTGTCCAAAATGAACTTCAGCGCACTCGAAGAAGGCTTGCTCGATTGCTTGCGCCCTCCAGCGCGGTCGGTATCGGGCAATGCCCGCAGCTTGCCCAAGCACCTGCAGAAGCCCGCCGCACCCACCCCATCGCGTGGCATCGTGGTGTTGGCGGGTTGTGAGGCGCATGTGTGCCTGCTGCAGACGGCGCTCGAACTGGTGGAGCAAGAGCTGGACGTATGGGTGGTGACCGACGCTTGTGGTTCTCGTACTGAGCGAAACCGTGATGCAGCGTTTGACCGACTCGCCGGCACGGGATGCGAACTGGTGACGACCGAGATGGTGTTGTTTGAATGGCTGCGCACGGCCGAGCATCCGCTGTTCCGCGATGTCCAGGCTTTGATCAAGTAAAGAATCGGTGTGTTTGAGGGACACCGTACACGCGGTGTCAGCCTCTCGAAAGTCTCGGATTCATAATTATGAATTCAGTTTGATCCACCCAGAAGGAGACATCGATGGCCAACCCACAGGGCTTTGCAGCTTTTCATCAGCGCTCAATCAGCGACCGGGATGCTTTCTGGGCGGAGCAGGCCCAACGGGTGGACTGGCACAAGCCGTTCGACCGGGTTTGCAACTACGACAACCCGCCGTTTGCCCGTTGGTTTGAAGGGGGCCTGACCAACTTGTGCCACAACGCAGTGGACCGCCACCTCAATGACCGTCCTGATCAAAACGCGCTGATCTTTGTCTCGACCGAAACCGACATGGAGATCACTTACAGCTTTCGCCAGCTTCACGCCGAGGTGCAGCGGATGGCGGCGATTCTGAAAGCGCAAGGAGTCAAGAAGGGCGACCGGGTCCTGATCTACATGCCGATGATTCCTGAGGCCGCGTTTGCCATGTTGGCCTGCGTGCGCATTGGCGCCATCCATTCAGTGGTGTTCGGCGGATTCGCCAGCCATGCACTGGCCAGCCGTATCGAAGACGCTTCGCCAGTGGCGATCGTCAGCGCCGACGCCGGATCGCGGGGTGGCAAGGTCGTCGAGTACAAGCCGCTGCTGGACGAGGCGATCAGGCTTTCGTCGCACAAACCGGGCAAGGTCGTGATGGTCAACCGAGGCCTGGCCGCGTTCGATGCAGTGGACGGCCGCGATGTGGACTACGCCCTGGCGCGCGTCAAGGTGATGGACACGGTGGTGCCTTGCGAATGGGTCGATGCGACACACCCGAGCTACACGCTCTACACCAGCGGCACGACCGGCAAACCCAAGGGGGTGCAGCGTGACACCGGCGGCTACGCCGTGGCGCTGGCCGCGTCCATGAAGAACATTTACTTGGGCGAGCCGGGCGAAACCTACTTTTCCACCAGCGACATCGGCTGGGTGGTGGGCCACAGCTACATCATCTACGGCCCGCTGATTGGCGGCATGGCGACCATCATGTACGAAGGTCTGCCGATCCGCCCGGATGCAGGCGTCTGGTGGAGCCTGGTCGAGAAGTACAAGGTGTCGGTGATGTTCAGCGCTCCGACGGCAGTGCGCGTGCTCAAGAAGTACGACTCTTCTTTCATCAAAAAGTACGACCTGTCTTCCCTCAAGGCCCTTTTTCTGGCCGGCGAGCCCCTGGACGAGCCGACCGCCAAGTGGATCTCCGACGAGCTGGGCAAACCTATCGTGGACAACTACTGGCAGACTGAAACTGGCTGGCCGATTCTGGCGATCTGCAACGGCGTGGAAGAAGCGCCCAGCCGATTTGGTTCGCCGGGCAAGGCGGTATATGGCTACGACGTCAAGCTGCTGGATGATCAGACCGGCGCCGAACTTCAAGGTGGCGACGTCAAGGGTGTGGTGGCCGTCGAGGGACCGCTGCCGCCCGGCTGCATGCAGACGATTTGGGGCGACGACGCTCGTTTCGTGAAGACCTACTGGTCCAGCGTTCCCGGCAAGATGGTCTACAGCACGTTCGACTGGGGCATCCGCGACAAGGACGGCTACTACTTCATCCTGGGGCGCACTGACGACGTGATCAACGTGGCCGGGCACCGCCTGGGTACGCGTGAAATCGAAGAAAGCGTTTCCAGCCACCCGAAGGTGGCCGAGGTGGCCGTGGTCGGGGTGGCCGACTCGCTGAAGGGTCAGGTTGCAATGGCCTTTGCAGTGCTTAAGGACACAGCATTGCTGGGGAATGCCGATGCGCTGCTCAAGCTGGAGGGCGAGGTCATGAAGCTGGTGGACGAGCAGCTGGGTGCAGTCGCCCGGCCTTCACGGGTGCGCTTTGTCAGTGTCTTGCCCAAGACCCGCTCCGGAAAGCTACTGCGCCGAGCCATCCAGGCGGTTTGCGAAGGTCGAGACCCGGGGGATCTCACAACCATGGACGACCCGGCGGCCCTGCAACAGATCAGAGATATGCAGTCCTGAGGCAATGGAACTCAGAGCAAACCATGAGTGGCGCCTTCCGGGCGCCATTTTTTTAACCCCTGGGTGTATTTGAGCTGACGCAAGGCCGGGTGAGCAAAGTATGATTTATGCTTATATTGACAACTTTGTGGTGAGCCATGGAACAAATGATCACGTCCGACACCCACATCGAAAAGGTCCGGGTGTTCGAGTTGGCCGCGGAGTTGTTCGGCGTGCTGGCAACGCCCATGCGGCTTCGCATCCTGAGCGCGCTGTGCGACAAGGAAAAATCGGTCTCGCAGTTGCTGCAGGAAATTCAGACCACGCAACCCAACCTGTCGCAACACCTGAACCTGCTTTACCGGGCCGGCGTTCTGGCCAAGCGCAAGGACGGCACACAGGTCATCTATCGCGTGCAGAGCGAAAAGGCGGTGACGCTGTGCCGCACGGTCTGCACCCAGATTGCGATCGAGATGGACGAGCCCAGCGCTGTGCCGGTGTCCGAGCGTCTGTCTCCTCGCGTTGGCGCTTGAACCGCGCAAACTGACGGGGAGCTGTCGCTTTGCCGGTCAGCAACAGCTGGCCGAGTGTTTTGGAGATCAACCGCTTTTCTATCGCTGTTTGACAGCTTGGGCCTGTGCCGCAGTGGCACAATCGCGATTGCTTTCAGGTCCTTCCACAGTCACTGTCGCATCCGCCAATCGGTTTAGCCGTGTCGCGGGAGGTTGTTTTTACCAACTTATGTTTCCCTGAGGGAAACGGAGGTCAGCGAATCAATGAGCCAGACGAACGTCTACTTTGCCTACAAAGGCAACTCGTATCTCTTCGGGGGCAACGCCCCTTATGTCGAAGAGATGTACGAAAAATACCTTGAGAACCCAGGTAGCGTGCCGGACAACTGGCGCGGCTATTTCGATGCCTTGCAGCATGTGCCCGCCCTGGACGGCACGGACGCCCGCGACGTTCCCCACCAACCCGTCATCAACGCGTTTGCCCAGCTGGCCAAGCAGGGTGCCGCGCGCGTTGTGCAACCCAGTGGTGCGGATTCTGAGCAGGGGCGCAAACGTGTGGCGGTCCAGCAGCTGATTGCGGCCTATCGCAACGTCGGCTCTCGTTGGGCCGATCTTGATCCGCTCAAGCGCACTGAGCGCGAACACATCCCTGAACTGGATCCCGCCTTCTATGGCTTCACGGATGCAGATTACGAAACGGTCTTCAACACCAGCAACACTTTCTTCGGCAGGGAGGTGATGACCCTGCGCGAGCTGCTCAATGCGCTGCGCGAGACTTACTGCGGCACGCTGGGGGCCGAGTACATGTACATCACCGACCAGAATCAGAAACGCTGGTGGCAGGAAAAGATCGAGTCGATCCGTTCCAAGCCTGCGTTCAATGCAGAGAAGAAAAAGCACATCCTGGACCGACTCACCGCCGCAGAAGGACTCGAACGCTTCCTGCACACCAAGTACGTGGGCCAGAAGCGCTTCTCGCTCGAAGGGGGTGAGAGCTTCATCGCCGCCATGGACGAGGTCATTCAGCAGGCTGGCGCCCAGGGCGTGCAGGAAATCGTGGTCGGCATGGCCCACCGCGGCCGCCTGAACGTGCTTGTCAATACGCTGGGCAAGATGCCCAAAGACCTGTTCGCCGAATTCGATCACACGGCTCCTGAGGCCCTGCCTGCTGGTGATGTGAAGTACCACCAGGGTTTCAGCTCCGATGTGAGCACCCCTGGCGGTCCTGTCCACCTGTCGCTGGCGTTCAACCCGTCTCACCTGGAAATCGTCAACCCGGTGGTGGAAGGCTCGGTACGCGCTCGCATGGACCGTCGCGGCGACCCTCTGGGCAAGCAGGTGCTGCCAGTACTGGTGCACGGTGACGCGGCGTTTGCCGGGCAAGGCGTCAACCAGGAAACCCTGGCACTGGCCGCCACCCGTGGCTATTCAACGGGCGGCACGGTTCACCTAATCATCAACAACCAGATCGGGTTCACCACGTCCGATCCGCGCGACCTTCGCTCCACGCTGTACTGCACCGATATCGTCAAGGGCGTTGAGTCGCCGGTGCTGCACGTCAACGGTGACGATCCGGAAGCCGTCGTGCTGGCTGCGCAGCTGGCCCTGGAGTACCGCATGACCTTCCGCAAGGATGTGGTTGTGGACATCATCTGTTTCCGCAAGCTGGGTCACAACGAACAGGACACGCCGAGCCTGACCCAGCCGCTGATGTACAAGAAGATTGCCCAGCATCCTGGAACGCGCAAGCTGTACGCCGACAAGCTGGCTGCTCAAGGCCTTGGTGAGACCCTGGGCGACGATATGGTCAAAGCCTTTCGCGCTGCCATGGACGCAGGCAAACATACGGTTGATCCGGTCCTGACCAACTTCAAAAGCAAGTATTCGGTCGATTGGTCGCCGTTCCTGGGCAAAAAGTGGACCGATAGCGCCGATACCGCCATACCGATGGCCGAGTGGAAACGGTTGGCCCAAAAGATCACCACGATCCCAGCGCACGTCACGCCACATCAATTGGTCAAAAAGGTGTACGACGACCGTGCCGCCATGGGCCGTGGCGACGTCAACGTTGACTGGGGCATGGGTGAGCA
>JBIIQD010000217.1:0-5156 GCA_044342265.1 Hydrogenophaga sp.
ACCGCACCATCTTCACCACCCCGTTCGTCAACCATGTGCTGCGCGGTCTGTCGGTGGCATTTCTGCGACTGACCGGCTGGACCATCGAAGGAGCCTTGCCTAGCAACGCCGCCAAAAGCGTCTTCATAGCCGCGCCTCACACCAGCAACTGGGACCTGCCGTATACCCTGATGGTCGCGTTCGCACTGCGGCTCAACCCGTACTGGATGGGCAAGGCGGACATCTTCCGTTTCCCTTTTGGCGGCCTGATGCGCTGGCTGGGTGGTATCGCAGTTGACCGCTCCAGGTCCAACAACCTGGTCGCTGCCTCGGCCCAGGCCATCACCGATGCCGATGGCCCGCTGCAACTGATCGTGCCGCCCGAGGGCACGCGCAGCAAAACCCGCTACTGGAAAACCGGCTTCTACTACATCGCCACCACAGCGCAAGTGCCGATCATCCTGGCCTACATGGACTACGCCACCAAGCGCAGTGGCCTGGGACCCGTGTTCGAACCCAGCGGCGACATCGAGGCCGACATGGCCCGCATCAAGGCCTTTTACTTGCCTTTCAAGGGCAAGAACGCCGGCCAGTTTGCGGCGACCCCACCGCCAGGTCTGTAACGGGACTACAAAAGGTTTCACCGGCATGCGTGAAGCCATCCCCCAAATTGGGTAAGCTCGAGGGGTGAGCAGTCAGAACTCATCCTTCCAAGGACCTCGGTCCACCCTCTCGACCCTGTCCAGCAGCCTGCGAGGAGGCATCGAATCGCTGCTGGGCGTGGAAAAGGTGCGCTCCAACGAGGCCGCGATCAACCGCATTCGCCACGCCATGCTGCTCATCCATGGCGAAGAGGGACAGATAGAGAATCCCCGGCTGAATCACCGCTTGCGCGAGACCAGAGACGCGGAAGGACTCTGGTACGCCCGGGCAGAACTGTATGCCGACCTGTGTCGGCGGCGCGATGAGCCGCACGCGATTCGCGCCCTGGAATCGTTGCGTCCTTTGTTCAAGGGCAACCTGCCGGCCAGCCTGCTCAAGACCAGGGCGCCCGGCGAGATGACGCGTCGCGCGGAGATAGCCTGATCTCGGCCGTTGCGAGGACCTCTTAGACCGCCTGTCCCAGGCGCGCCACACCCTCTTCGATCTTGTCCACCCCCACAGTGGCAAAAGACAGGCGCAGGGTGGCGTGATCAGGGTTTGATGCAAAGAATGGCGCGCCGGGCACAAAAGCCACGCCCTTCTCAATCGCGCGCTTGGCCAACTCGCTGCCATCAGCCAACTTGCCGCCCTGACCACTCAGGCGCGCCCAGACGAACAAACCGCCCTGGGGTTGTACGAACTCAATCGCCTCGCCCAGTTCGCGGCGCAGCGCGTTGCCCATGGTCATCGCTCGTTCAGCATACACAGCACGCACTTTGGCCAGCGTGGCTGGCATGCGACCAGCCTTGAGGTACTGCGCGGCGGTCGCCTGAGCAAAGGTGCTGGTGTGGGCGTCGCTGAACTGCTTGCACATGGTCGCCTTGGCCAGCAACTCCGCAGGGCTGACCATCCAGCCCACTCGCAGGCCCGGGCTCAAGACCTTGCTCAAAGACCCGCAGTGCACCAATCGTTCGCGGCTGCCAGGCACTTGGCTGCTCAGGGCCAGCAAGCTGGGCGGCGGGGCCTCGCCAAAGTAGAGGTCGCCATACGGGTCGTCTTCCACGATCAGCACGTTGTGCTTCACCGCCAGTTCCAGCACACGCTGGCGCCGTTCCAGGCTGAGCAAAGCGCCGCTGGGGTTGCCAAACGTCGGAATCAGGTAGATGAACTTGGGTGTGTGTTCGGCAATGAGCTGTTCCAGCTTGTCGGTGTTGACGCCCTGTTCGTCCACCGGCGCAGAGATGAGCTGTGCGCCATACAAGCGAAAGCACTGGATCGTCGCGAGAAACGTCGGACCTTCCACGATCACCTTGTCGCCAGGCGAGATAAGCGTCTTGCCCAAGAGGTCCAGCGCCTGCTGGCTGCCGGTGGTGACGATCAGATCGCTGGCGCTCACGCCCAGGTTGCCCTTGGTGGCCATGAAGTCAACCAACTGTTCGCGCAAGGGTTGATAGCCTTCAGTAGCGCCATACTGCAAGGCGCCACCGGCTTCTTCGGTCAGTGCGGCGTTGACCGCTTCGCGGATGCCATCGACATCGAACATGGCGCTGTCGGGGAAACCACCCGCAAAGCTGATGATGCCGGGCTTGCCCAGCAGCTTGAAAAGTTCGCGAATGGCAGAGGTTTCGACGTTGTTCAGGCGGTCAGCGAACGGGATCGCAAATGGCATGCTGAGGACTTTCAAGTGGGCTTGTACAGAAACGAGATGGTACCGTCCGGTCCGGAAATAGGCGGCAAAGGGGGTGGATATCCGGCTTTGGTCACGTGCTCGATTCGCAAGAATGGGCGCCATGCCCCACTGTGCCGACCGGAGAAAACCATGACTGTGGACGAATTTCTCAAGGACCTGACCTTGCCCACCATGCCCGAGGTGGCGCATGATCTGATCCGCTCGCTCAACGAAGACGATGTGCCGCTGCCACAGCTTCGAGAGGCCATTGCGCGTGATCCCGTGCTCGCGGTTCAATTGCTGAAGCTGGCCAACAGCGCCCACTATGGCGGACGCAGCCCAGTCGGCACCATCGATGACGCGATCTTTCGCGTTGGCACGGCACAGGTCCGCGCGCTGGCGTTGGCGTCGATGTTCAACGACAGCTTCCCTGTCTCTGCTGGCCTGGACCGTCAGACTTTCTGGCGCGAGAGCCAGACTTGCGGTGGTCTGGCCCAGTGGATGGCCAGCGGCATCGGCTCGGACAGCCAGCAGGCATGGCTGACAGGCGTGATGGTTCGCCTGGGTGAATTGCTGATCGGGATGAAGGTCCCCAGCAGCGTGATGGAATTCGAGCGCGAGCCGCGCTACCCCGGCGCGCGTTGGGAGCGCGAGGCCTCGCTGATGGGCTTTACCGAAGGGCAAGTCAGCGCTGAGCTGGCACGAGCCTGGAATTTCCCCGAAGAGATGATTCAGGCTCTGAATGCGGCCGCGAACCCCATGGCGGCGCAGCCGTTTTCTCGTCTCGGGGCGGTCCTGCATGTGGCCGAGCTGATGGCTGCAACCCCCGACCCGAGCCCTCAATCGGTCGACGATCTGCCTGCGAATGTGCTCGCCGCGCTTGAGGTCGATGCCGCCTGGATGCACAGCCGTCTGCCGCAAGCCCAACGCTTCGTGCAAGCCTCCCGACTCCACTGACGTGAACCGCTGCAAGGCGTCTGCGATCCGCAGGCGTGACTTGTCGGCTCAAGCTGGCGCTGTGCGCACCTGCATACACTGCAGGGCATGAAACCCGCCCAGATCGACACCTTCTTCGCCACCCTCCAAGCCGCCAACCCGCACCCCGTCACCGAGCTGGAATACACCAGCGTGTTCGAGCTTCTGGCCGCTGTGCTGCTCTCGGCACAGGCCACCGACGTAGGGGTGAACAAGGCGACGCGCAAGCTGTTCCCGGTGGCCAACACGCCACAGAAAATCCTGGCGCTTGGGCTGGATGGCTTGGAGAGCTACATCAAGACCATAGGCCTGTTCCGCAGCAAGGCCAAACACCTGATGCAGACCTGCCGGATACTGGTCGAGCGCCACGGCGGCGAAGTCCCGCGCACCCGCGAGGCGCTGGAAGCCTTGCCTGGCGTGGGCCGAAAGACCGCCAACGTGGTGCTCAACGTGGCCTTCGGTCAGCCCACCTTTGCTGTGGACACCCACATCTTTCGCGTCAGCAACCGCACGGGCCTGGCCCCGGGAAAGAACCCGCTGGCGGTGGAGCAGCAGCTAATCAAACGCGTGCCACCTGCCTACGCGGTCGATTCGCACCACTGGATGATCTTGCTCGGGCGCTATGTGTGCATGGCGCGCAAACCGCTGTGCCACCAGTGCGCCGTTTCGTCCTGCTGCGACTTCAAGCCCAAAACACTCGGCTAGGGTACCGTCCAGCCCTGCACCACCGGCAGCTTGGTGACCATGGCGGTCAGGGCGTGCAAGAGCAAGCCCACCAAGGCTCCCACCAGCGTGCCGTTGATGCGGATGAACTGCAAGTCGCGGCCAATGTGCTCTTCCAGCACCCGGCTCATGTCATGTGCGTCCCAGGCATGCACCCGTTGCGCCACGAAACCGACGATGCTCTCGCGGCTACCTTCCAGCGCGCGCAGCAGCAACTGATGGGCTTGCGCATTCAGCCAGTCGCGCAGCGTGGCATCGGCCAGCAGCTGCCGCCCGGCCGTCTGGACCACGCTGGCGTAGCGCTGCGAGAGCGCCAAGCCAGGTGCCTGCGCCTCGTTGCCCAGACGCTGCATCACCTCATGCCACCAGGCTTCGATCGGCTGGTTCCACTGCGGTTGGTCCAGCCAGGCATCGCGCCAGGTGGCCACCCGGTCTTGCCAATCCGCATCGGTCTGCAGTCGCTCGACGGACGCGCCCATCCAGGCATCAAAGCGGTGGCGCATCGGATGTTGCGGGTCGGCCGCCACGTCGGCCAGGGTGTGGGTGAGCGCGGCCACCAGCTTGCGAGTGGCCAGGCGCGCAGCCACCTGGTCCAGCCCCACGTACTTGAGTTCTTTCAGTTCCCCGGCGATGCGCTCGGTGAGCTGCTCCTGTACGCCCTCCTGTTCGGCCCACTGCGCCAGTTGCTGCAGCAGGCCGTTGAGCCATTGCTGGTGGTGGCCATGCGCCGTGAGCGCGGCGAGCGCCTGTCCACCGAGCATCGCCAGGTCCACCTGCTGCAACAGCCGATGCGCGAGCTGGGCCACCAACTGGCGCACCAGGGTCTGGTCCAGCGCGTTGAGCAACGCTGGCGTGGCCTGTCGCAGCCACTGGCCCACGCGTTGCGCGGACTCGGGTCGGTCCAGCCAGCGACCCAGCTCCTGGCCCGCATCCCAGCGCGCCAGCATGGGGCGCACATGTTCCGCAGTCAGAAAGTGCGTACCGAGAAACTGTGCGAGCTGTGCACCCAAACGGTCCTTGTTGGCCACGATGATGGCGGTGTGAGGAATCGGCAGTCCCAGCGGGTGCCGGAACAGCGCAACGACCGCAAACCAGTCGGCCAGCGCGCCGACCACCGCCGCGCCCGCCGCCGCCGCCACATACGCCCAGACGGGGTGTTGCGGCGTCA
>JBIIQD010000218.1:0-5154 GCA_044342265.1 Hydrogenophaga sp.
TCAACAGTTCGCTGAGCTTTTCAAACACATACTCGGTAGCGGGAGGGTGTGCGATGTTGAGCACCAGCTGGTTGCGCGCGGAGATGAGCGGGCGACCGGCGATTTGCAGCGCCCAGTCCGGGTGGGCTCTGAACAGCTCGCTGTCGGGGTTGACCATTTCGGGCTCGACCCAGAGACCGAACTCCAAGCCGAGCGCGTTCACGTGGGCTGCCAGGGGCCCAAGGCCCTCAGGGAATTTGCCGCTGTCGGTCCACCAGTCGCCCAGACCGGCGCGGTCGTGGTCGCGGCCCTGGAACCAGCCGTCGTCGAGTACGAAGCGCTCGATGCCGACCTCGGCCGCTGCGCTGGCCAGCGCCATCACTTCGGCAGGTTTCAAGTCGAAGTAGAACGCCTCCCAGGTATTCAGGTGCACGGGGCGAGGCCGCATCGCGCCGTCGGGCCAATGCAGGCGGGCGCGCAATTCGGTGTGGAAGTTGGCCGCTAAGCCGTTCAGGCCCTCGGTGGAGCAGCTTGCCACTACCTCGGGAGTCTGCAGGCTCTGGCCAGGTTGCAGCAGGCCTTCGCCAGGGGCCAGCCACTCGCCGAGTTGCCACTGGTATTGACCATCGTGCAACCACTCAATGCATTGCTGGTGGTTGCCCGACCAAGCCAGGTGCGCGCCGAACACCAGGCCGCCGTGATCGGTGCTGCCAGGCGTGGTGACCACAGCGCCGGGGAAGCAGTCGTGCGAGGTGCGGCCGCGCCGGTTTTCCCGCCGCCACAGGCTGCGGCTGAGCGCATCGGTCTGCAACATGAACTCGTGGTTGTGCTGTCCGGCGTAGGAGCGCACCTGGCTGGCGTGGCCGGGCAGTGGTAGCGTGGCCGCAGCCAGCCACTGCACATCGAGGGCGTTTTGGCCCAGGTTTGTGATGTCGGTTTGCAAGGTGAGCACATCGCTGGTGGGGTCCATAGCGATGCGAAGGTCGATGCGCAGCCTGGCCACGGTGTCGCTCAAGTGCAGCACCAGGGTCTGGCCGGGGGTGATCCATTCGATGTCGCAGCTGGTGATGGCCTGGGCAAAGTCCAAACCGCTTCGATGGGCGAGCAGGGCACTTTGGCCGAACCAACCCACGCCGAAGCTGGGACAGGCGGTGAGCGGCTGGTCGAAGTCCAGCATGAACGAGGGCAGTGGCCGGGTGGCGCGCAGCGCCGGTGCGGCAGCGCCGTCGGGCAGGCGAGGGCCCCAGTAGCGCCACAAAGGAGCTTCGTGAGGTGGGCATTCGAGCAGCACGCTGCTGTGGGTGCCGTGCAGGGCGATGAAGGTGGTGGGCGGACGGGCGTGAGCGGGCATGGTGAGGCCGGAATGAATAAGGATGGGCCAGGGGAAGGCCTCGTAAAAAAGGAGGTTGAGCTCCAGTGGTTCGGGGGGCCAAAGCGCGACTCTCACCGAGTGAAATGCCCTTACCAGGGGTATCGAGTAACTGGCTCTGCCGGGCCTTAGGTGCCGCTCCCCTTGAGGGGGTTACGCGAAGCGGCGCGGGGGGGCATGTCAATCGGCGTGCGGTACCCGAAGGTCGGCAATCGGAATTCGGCGCTCCAGCGCGAGGCCTTTGTCATCAAACAGGTGCAGTGCGGCGGCAGGCAGTGAGACGGCGACGCGCTGGCCAGGGTCGGCATGGGCTTGGCCTGGTGCTTTGACCACCATAGGTTCGTTGGCCACGCTGTTGCTCAGGAAAAGGAAGGTGGATTCGCCCAGGCGCTCCTGCCACTGCACCTCCCGCACGATGGATTGCGTGGCTGTGCCCAACTGGGTGTGTTCGGGCCGGATACCCAGGGTCACGGCTTCGCCGGGGATAAGGCGGCTGGCGTCCACCAGGGCTTCCAGTACTTCGCCGCCGGACAGGCGCACCCGAGCCAGTCCGGCCTGACCTTCTACCAGGGTGCCCGCCAAAAGATTCATCTTGGGCGAACCGATGAAGCCCGCGACAAACAGGTTGCGTGGTCGGTGGTAGAGCTCCAGTGGAGAGCCGCACTGGGCCACGCTGCCCTCGCTGAGCACGGCGGGGCCAGCGTTGAGAAGCAGGATGCGGTCGGCCAGGGTCATGGCTTCGACCTGGTCGTGTGTCACATACACGGTGGCGGCGCGACCGAAATCGCGGTGGATCTTGGCGATCTCGAAGCGCGTCTGCACGCGCAGCGATGCGTCGAGGTTGGACAGCGGTTCGTCGAACAAAAACACACCGGGCTCGCGCACGATGGCGCGGCCGATCGCCACACGCTGGCGCTGGCCGCCCGACAGCGCTTTGGGCTTGCGGTCGAGCAGGGCTTCAAGCTGCAGCACCTTGGCCACGGCATGCACCTTCTCGCGGATCAGGGCCTTGTCCATTTTGGCCAGTTGCATTCCGAAGGCCAGGTTGTCGTAGACGCTGATGTGGGGAAACAGCGCATAGCTCTGAAACACCATCGCCACACCGCGCCTGGAGGGTGGTGTGTCGTTCATGCGCTGGCCGTCGATCAGCAGGTCGCCGCTGGTGATGTCTTCCAGCCCGGCCAGCATGCGCAAAAGGGTGGACTTGCCACAGCCCGATGGCCCAACGAAGACGCAGAACTCGCCTTGCTGGACTTTGAGGTTGACATCGCGGATCACCGTGATGTTGTCGAGGTAGTTCTTGTTGACGGCGCGGAGTTCGATACTGGCCATGGTGGGGCGCTCTTTTAGGCTTGGAGAAATTCGGGAAGCAGGGCGCGGTGGGCCAGCAACAGCTCGTCGACCATCGCTCGAATCTGTTCCAGATCGAGCACGGCCGCGGTGTGCGGGTCAAGCATGGCGGCGTGGTACACGTGCTCGCGCTTTCGTTCGGTGATGGCGGCCACCACCAGTTCCTGCACATTGATGTTGCTGCGCATCAGCGCGGCCAGGTGGATCGGCAACCTGCCCACGCGCGTGGGCTGCACGCCGTTGCTATCGACGACGCAGGGCAGCTCTACCGCGCAGCCCTGTGGCAGGTTGTCAATGAGGCCGAAGTTGCGAACGTTGCCATACACCACGCGCGGCTGACCGCTGACCATGGAGTGGATGATCTTCCCGCCGTATTCGACAGAGGGCGCGATGCTGTTCAGGCCTTCGAGCAGACCGACCGAGTCTTCCAGCATGCGCGGCATGACCTGGATGTTGGCGGCCTTGAGTTCCGCCAGCAAGGCTTGCGCGTCCTGGCTGCCGGGCACTTGCAGTTCACGCTCGATGTAGGGCCACGCGTGTTCAAAGATCTCACACCGGCCCGGGTATTCGTCCAGCGGAATGTTAAAGCGCTGCAGCAGGTCTTCGCGGCCCTTCTTGATGAACCAGGGCACGTACTCGGCAAAGTGTTCGCTCGACTCCGTGGGGAAGTGGCCGAGCTGGTGCAGCATTTCATAGCGCACGAGGTTCCAGTCGGGGGCTCGACCCTCGGCGTGGATCTGGTGTAGGCACGGGTAGAGGTCCACGCCCTTGTGCTCCAGCTTGGTGTAAAACGCCATGTGGTTGATACCGGCACATCGGTAGTCGATCTCGCCGGGCGGCAGGCCCAGGTCGTGGGCGAGCTCGTGCACGGTGTGCTGCACGCTGTGGCAAAGGCCGACCGTGGCAATGCGGGAGCTGGCCTGGTTCAGTGCCCAGGTGATCATGGCCATCGGGTTGACGTAGTTGAGGTGGATGGCGCCGGGCGCACACACTTCTTCCATGTCTTTGAGCATCGCCAGCTGTACGGGGATCGTGCGCAGACCGCGCATGATGCCGCCGATGCCCAGGGTATCGCCGATGGTTTGTTCCAGGCCGAATTTCTTAGGTATGTCGAAGTCGGTCACCGTGGCCGGCTTGTAGCCGCCGACCTGGATCGTGCTGATGACAAAACCCGCATCCTCCAGGGCGCGGCGCCGTTCGGTGCTGGCGGTGATCAGCGGTGCAACACCCAGTCGGCTGGCCAAGCGCTGCGCCACTTTTTCCGCTAGCCCAAGCCGGTGCGGATCGATGTCGTGCAACGCCACTTCGCAATCGGCCAGTTCGGGGTAGGAAAAGATATCGCCCAGCAGATTGCGTGTAAAAACAATACTGCCAGCCCCGATCAGCGTGATCTTGATGCGGCGTGTGCTCATGCTCGGCGCTCCGGCTTACTTCTTGGCGAGCTGGTTGACCTTGGCATTGGCGGCTTTGAGAGCGTTGCTCGCGTTTGAGCGGCCGACCAGCACTGATTCGAGGGCCGACTTCATGACCGCATCAATCTCGGAGCCCCCATCGGCAATGGGCGCCAGAAAGGTTTTGGACTTGGCCATGGTCAGGAAGGCCGACGAATCCACGCCCTTGCCCTTTTGCACTTCGATCGCGCGTTCGGCCTGGCCCTTGATGGCCGGGAACACCACGCCGTAACTGGCGACCACGCTCTGGCATTCCACAGAACCCAGGTGCTTGACCCACTTCCAGGCCTCGGGCTGGACCTTGGAGCCAACCCAGATCGAGTCGGCCAGGCCGTTGAACATCGTGGCACGCGTGCCGGTCGGGCCTGTGGGCAATGGCACCCAAGCATGTTCGAACTTGGCGTTGTCCTTGAAGTGAGTGATCATCCATGAGCCCTGAGGCACGATGGCGACCTTCTTGGCCACGAACATAGCGTCAGAGCCGAGCGACTGGCTGTTCTCGAAGCTGGCTGAAACGCCTTTCGCCGGGAGGCCAGCGATGTAGTCGATGGTCTGGGCCAGCTTGGGGTCGTCGTAGTAGAACTTGGCGTCCCAGGCCTTGTCCTGGAACTTGAAGCCGTTGGAGACCGCGAAGTGGCTCCACTCGGTCTGGCCCATCATGCCGCCGGCACCCGGGTTCTGGTAGCCGTAGACCGCGACCTTGGACTTGTCGAACTTGGGGTTGGCGGCATTGTTGCCGGCCGCGTCCAGGCTGAGCTTGCGCACGATCTGCTCAAAGCTGCCGCCGTCTTTGGGGTTCCAGTTCATGCCCTGCAGATCGGCCAGGCTGACGCCGGCCTTCTTGGCCATTTCCATGTTGACCACGAAACCGATGGTGTCCCAGTCCTTGGGCAGGCCGTACTGCTTGCCGTTGCGGCCCCAGATGTCGTACAGGCCGTTGGAATAGGCGCCGGCGTCGACCTTGTCGCGCTGGATCAGCGGGGTCAGGTCGACCAGCTGCTCGTT
>JBIIQD010000220.1:0-5114 GCA_044342265.1 Hydrogenophaga sp.
TCGAAAGCGTCAACTCATTCCAAGGACAAATAATGGCAACCTATTCCGAACTGATGGCCCAGGCCCAGGCATTGATGAGCCAGGCAGAACAGGCTCGCAAAAATGAGCTTTCATCGGCTATTGCCGACATCAAGGCCAAAATGAAACAGTACGGCATCACCGTGGCCGATCTGGGCGGTACGTCAGGTGGCTCCAAGAAGCCGGTCAAGAGCAAGTCCAAGGCTGCTGCCAAATACCGAGGCCCCAACGGAGAGCTGTGGGCCGGTGGTCCAGGCCGTAAGCCTGAGTGGGTTCGGGCCGTGCTGGCCTCGGGCAAGAGCATCGAAAGCTTCCGCATCTGATTCGTTTCGGTTCGAAGCAAGCAAAAGGCACCTTCGGGTGCCTTTTTTGTTTCTTGGGGCATCGATAATCTTGTCTATTGCGTCATATCGGATGTTCATGCGCCCGCGCCAATTCGACCTCATTGCCTTCGACTGGGACGGCACCCTGTTCGACTCCACTGCCGTGATCGTTCATTGCATACAGGCGGCGGTTAAAGATGTCGGGGGCACAGTGCCCAGTCGCAGCGCCGCCAGCTACGTCATCGGCATGGGTCTGATGCAGGCGTTGGCCCATGCAGCACCCGATGTGCCGGCGGACCTGTACCCCCAGCTGGGGGCGCGCTACCGTCACCACTACACCGCCCACCAGCACGACCTGTCCCTCTTTGACGGCGTCCTGCCGATGCTGTCGGATCTGAAGGCCAGGCATCACTGGCTGGCTGTGGCCACTGGCAAGAGCCGTCGGGGGCTGGACGAGGCATTGCATGCGGTCGAGCTACAGGGCCTCTTCGATGCGTCTCGCACTGCCGATGAGACCGCCGGAAAGCCCAGTCCTTTGATGCTGGAGCAGTTGATGCGCGAAATGGGGGTTGAGCCTGAGCGCACGCTGATGATCGGTGATACCACCCACGACCTGCAGATGGCGGTCAACGCAGGCTGTGCCAGTGTGGGCGTGAGCTATGGCGCACACGAGTTCTCAGCATTTGATGACTTGTCACCGCGATTTGTGGCCCATTCGGTGCGAGAGCTGCACGAATGGATGTTGGAACATGCCTGAGGGAAGTCTCATGTCGAACTGTTCTGGTGAGTTGCATGCGCTGTGCAATAGCCGCGAGTTGGTCGATGCGGGTACAGCCGTACCATTTGATGTGTTGTACGCTGGACAGACCTGTAGAGCGTTTGCCGTCCGGTACCAAGGTCAGGTGTATAGCTACCTCAACCGCTGCTCGCATGTTTCGATGGAGATGGACTGGCAGCCCAACCGCTTTTTCGATGACAGTGGCCGTTGGCTGCTGTGCTCGACCCATGGCGCGGCCTACGATCCCGCCAGCGGCGCCTGCAGCGGAGGACCGTGTCGCGGAGGGCTGGTGGCGGTGCCTCTGGTCGAGCGCGAGGGCGTGGTGTACTGGCAGGCACAATACCCGTTCACGCCGCTGGCGTTTTGAGTGGTACCGATATGAATGACGAAAATCTGGCTCCAGCACCCTTGGCGAACGAGTCAGTGCATAAGAGTATTGGCTGGGAGCGCGAGGCGATCGAAAAGCTGTTGTTTGCGAGTTTGAAAGAGCAACAGACGGCTCGCCGCTGGAAGCTGTTTTTCCGCTTTGCATGGTTGGCCGTTTTGGGGGCGGCGGTCTGGCTGTGGATGCAACAGACGCAGGCAACGGGACCCGCGAGTTCGCCGCACACCGCAGTGATCGAGGTCAAAGGTGAGATTGCCGCCGGCGCTGAGGCCAGCGCCGACAACGTGATCGGTTCGGTCCGGGCAGCGTTTGAAGACACGGGCGCCCAAGCGCTGGTCCTGCTGATCGACTCGCCAGGAGGAAGCCCTGTTCAAGCGGGCATGATCAATGATGAGATCGTAAGACTGAAGGCACTGCACAACAAAAAGGTCTATGCGGTGGTGCAGGAGACCTGTGCGTCGGCCGCGTACTACATCGCCGCCTCGGCTGATGCGATTTATGTCGACAAGGCCAGTCTGGTGGGCAGCATCGGGGTGCTGATGGATGGATTTGGGTTCACCGGACTGATGGATAAACTGGGTGTGGAGCGCCGCCTGTTGGTGGCCGGGCAAAACAAGGCCATGCTCGATCCGTTCAGCCCGCAAGACGATGCGCAGCGCGCCTATATTCAGACCATGCTGGGCGAGATCCACGCGCAGTTCATCGCCGTGGTCAAGAAAGGCCGCGGAGATCGGCTCAAGGAAACACCCGACACCTTCAGTGGCTTGGTCTGGAGCGGTCAGCGAGCGGTGGAGCATGGGTTGGCCGACGGTCTGGGCAGTTTGGACTTTGTGGCGCGCGAGATCGTCAAAGCGGAAGACATCGTGGACTACACCCAGCGCGAGAACGTGGGCATACGACTGGCGCGCGAGCTCGGGGTGCACATGGGGGAGGGGCTGTTCAGGGCCGCACGCAGCGCAGGTTTGAGCCTGCGCTGATTCAGCGACATCATCACAACGGACGACCGATGCAGATTCGAAAAGCTGTTTTTCCCGTGGGCGGCATGGGCACCCGTTTCCTGCCCGCCACCAAGGCCATTCCCAAGGAAATGCTGCCGGTGGTCGACAAGCCACTGATCCAGTACGCCGTTGAAGAGGCCTATGCTGCTGGCATCCGCGAAATGATTTTTGTGACTGGTCGTCACAAGCGGGCCATCGAAGACCATTTCGATACCGCCTATGAACTGGAGTCAGAACTCGAAGCGGCAGGCAAGCATGCTTTGCTGAACTTGGTCAACTCGATCAAGCCGCAAGACATGGACTGTGTCTACGTGCGCCAGCCCAAGGCGCTGGGTCTGGGCCATGCGGTGCTTTGCGCTGAGCGGCTGGTGGGCAACGAGCCGTTTGCGGTCTTACTGGCCGATGACCTGATGCTGGGCGAACGACAGGATGGCGGTGGCCCTACGGTGTTGCAGCAGATGGTGCAAGCCTACGGGTCACACCCCGGCACCGTGCTGGCGGTACAAGATGTGCCCAAAGAAGAGACGGGACGTTACGGTGTGGTTGATGTGCATGGCGCCCACGCGACGGTGGCGGAGGTGTTTGCGATGGTGGAAAAGCCCAAGCCTGCGGTCGCTCCCTCTACGCTCGCCGTGGCTGGCCGGTACATCCTCACGCCGGCGGTGTTCGAGAGCATTCGTCGACAGCCGCGCGGAGCCGGTGGAGAAATCCAGCTCACCGACGGGATTGCAGCGTTGATTGGCACCGAGAAGGTGTATGCCTTTCGCTACGACGGAAGACGCTACGACTGTGGCAGCAAGGAAGGATTTCTGCAGGCCACCATGGATCTGGCGCTGGCCAATCCCGAGCTCAGCGTGGCAGTGCGTGCCCACATGCGCTCTGCATTGGGCGTCTGACGCTCATCGGCCGAAAAGAAATACCGCTGGCAGGTCCAGGGGTAACGACCGGGATAAGCCACGAGACTTCCACTCGCTGCACAGCGCACTGCAGTTGCGCTGTTGCGGCAAGCCCAGGCCACAGCTGACGGCTAACCGAGTGTGAGGGTGCAGCGTCTGCTCCAGCGCTTGCAGCAACGCAGAGTTTCGATACGGTGTTTCGATCAGGATTTGCGTCTGTCCCGTTTTAAGGGCCAGCGACTCGAGTTCTCGCAGCCGCTTGCTGCGGTCCACTGCGTCCTGGGGCACGTAGCCAACAAATGCGAAGTCTTGACCGTGCAGTCCGCTGGCCGCCAGCGCCAGCACGAGTGACACCGGACCTGTCAGTGGACAAACCTCGATGCCCAGCGCATGGGCCGCGCGCACGACCGAACTGCCAGGGTCGGCGATGGCTGGCATGCCTGCTTCACTCACCAGGCCGATGTGTTGACCTGCCAGAGCAGGTTGCAGCAGCGTGCGCGCTTGTTCGTCCCCAGCGTGCGCGGGCGTGTGATCGCCTTTTTTGTGCGCCAACCGGGGCAACTCGGAAATCTGTTGGGCTTGCAACGGAACGGCCAGGCCTTGCGCGGCGTCGATTCGTTTGAGGAAGGCACGTGCGCTCTTTGCGTTTTCCGCGATCCAGTGGGTGATGCTGGCCGCAACGGCTATGGTGTCCTGTGGCAGCACGGCGCTGAGTGCGGCAGGTGCCTGGTCGGCTGGCAGGCAGCCGAAATCCAGTGGCGTGGGCACCAGGTACAGCGTGCCTTTGGCGGCTTGCGCGTTCACAAAAGCGTCACGCCAGCGGCGCGCAGCATGCGGCAGGTGCGGATCAGCGGCAAGCCGACCAGTGCACTGGGGTCGTCGTTGTCGATGCTTTCCAGCAAGGCAATACCCAACCCCTCGCTCTTGGCGCTTCCAGCGCAGTCATAGGGCTGCTCTGCGATCAGGTAGTGTTCGATCGCTTGGTCATCGAGGTGTCTGAAGACCACCCGAACCTGCGCGATGTCCAGCGCCTCGAACCCGGTCGCCAGACAAACCACAGCGATGGCAGTCTGGAACACGACAGTGCGGCCACTCAAGCGCTGCAGCTGGACGACAGCACGCTCGTGCGTTCCCGGCTTCCCCAGCGGCTCTCCATCAAGGTCCGCCACCTGGTCACTGCCAATCACCACGGCCTGAGGGTGTCGTCTCGCAACGGCACGGGCTTTCGCGATGGCCAATCGCAGGGCAAGCGCTTGAGGAGACTCGCCCTTTTTCGGTGTTTCGTCGACATCTGGTCCTTCGACCTCAAACGGCAATTGCAGCCGCAGCAGCAACTCTCGGCGGTAACGGGACGTTGATCCAAGAACAATGCGACGCGATGCCGTGTGCGAGGGAGGCGGGTGCAATTCACTCATGCCGCTATTGTCCCCGCCTTTGGTGGGTCATCTTTTACACTGCCCATATGACGAACAGCGCTCAAAAATCTTGGAACCCCAGACGATTCGACGTTCGCGCCTTTGCTGAGGCTGGCGCGTCATGGTCCGCAAGCGATTCCCTGGGTGCATTCGAGCGGTTGGCAGGCGAGCTGCAGGACGATGGCAATGTGAGCCCAAACGTGCATTGGAGCGTACGTGGCGAGACCCGACCGGACCCAGCGGGTCAGCCAGCAGTCTGGCTCCATGTGCAGGCCGCTTTGGCTTTGCCGTTAAGTTGCCA
>JBIIQD010000221.1:0-5107 GCA_044342265.1 Hydrogenophaga sp.
TTGCCGGCTTCTTCAAGGACCGCGTTGATGGTCTCGGCGTCCACTTCGGCATGCTGCGGCATGGACTGGAAATCGGCGGTCACGTTCAGCACTTCGTGCATCACAAACTGCATGTCGCGCAGGGGCGGGTTGTAGACGGGCATGGGAACTCCAGTGGGGTTTGTGAAATGGAAACAGGCTCAGGCGCCGAGCTTCGCGCTCTTGCGGACGCTGGGCGAGCGAATGGGGGTGACGGCATCGGATGGGGTCAGGCTGAATCGCCCGACGATGCCTTCAAAGGCGGTGAGCGAACGCCGGACGGAATCCGGACTGCGCAAAAAGCGCGCTTCGTAATGCAAGGCCAAGATCAGGGCGTGGATCTCGAAACCCATTTGGTCAGCGTCGGTGTCGGCACGCAGGTGGCCTTCTTCGACCGCGATTTCGATCGCGCGGCGCATGGCGGTGAGCCAGGTGTTGACCGAGCTCGCCAGCGCATCGCGCACCGGGCCAGGCCGGTCGTCAAATTCCACCGCGCCGCTGATGTAGATGCAGCCCGAGTCGATCTCGACCGAGGTGCGCTTCATCCAGTTGTCGAACAGCGCACGCAAGCGGGGCAGGCCGCGCGGCGCACCGATGGCGGGGTAGAACACCTCTTCTTCGAAGCGGGTGTGGTACTCGCGCACCACCGAAATCTGCAGCTCTTCTCGCGAGCCGAAATGGGCGAACACGCCCGACTTGCTCATCTGCATGACCTCGGCCAGCGCACCGATGGACAGACCCTCCAGGCCGATCTGGGTGGCCAGGCCCAGCGCCGCATCCACGATGGCGGCCTTGGTTTGCTGACCTTTTTGCAACGGCCGCGTCAGAGAAGGCTCAGTGCGGGGAGGTCTGGAAGAGGGATTGGGGCTCATGCAGAAAGTAAAAAATGGCAGCCCGCTCACAAATCGAACGGTCGTGCTATTTTTACCGCAAATGAACGGCGCGGGGAACCACCACCAACAAATCCCAGAAAATTGTCTAGAGGCCGTGCCCTAATACTCAACCCAGGTCGACCACGATCTCGGGTTTACCCTCGATCCGCAGCAAGGCTTCTCAAAGACGTGCATCCGGCAACAACAGCCGCAAGCTGTGTTCCAGGCTTTCGCCAGGTGAACGCTTGAAGCCGCTGCGCGCAAACCGCTGCAGGCGCCCAACGCAAAAGGCCGTGATGACCGAGGCGTCGGCCTGGGCATCGACCGTGGGCGTGGTCGCCGACGCCAGCACCGCCACTTCCCTCAGATTTTGACGCAGCGCCGATTCGATCTTGTCGAAAAACAGGTTCATTCGCTGTTGCAGACGCTCGTTCTCAAACACCAGAGCATCACCGACCATCACGCGCGCCATGCCGGGGTTCTTCTCACCAAATTGCAGCAACAGACCCACCAGCTTGCGTGAACGCTGGATCGGTTCAGGCTCGCGCTCGCTCAACTGATTGACCAGCCCGAACACCGATTGCTCGATGAACTCGATCAGCCCTTCGAACATCTGGGCCTTGCTGGCGAAATGGCGGTACAGCGCGGCCTCGCTGACGTCCAGTCTGGCCGCCAGTGCGGCGGTGGTCACCCGTTCGGCGCCCGGCTGTTCCAGCATGGCGGCCAGGGCCTGCAGGATCTGCACCCGACGCTCGCCCGGTTTGGGACGCTTGCGACCCGATGTCTCAGCGCTGTCGATACCATCGGACACGGTGTCGGAAGTGACAGAGGCTGAGGACGTGGAGGCGCTGGAGCTCATGGGTGATCAGGTCCGTTGGTATTCAGCTGACGGGCGGCTGAACCGCCCGAGGTGTGTCATCCCTCGACCGATTCTCGCACAGGCCTGACGCCCACCGGGGCAGCGTCAAACGCCACACGCACGCACAAACCCAGCCCACCCGCGCCTGTTGACAGTTCCAGCTGCGACCCATGGGTCCTTGCAATTTCGCTCGCAATCGCCAGCCCCAGGCCATTGCCTTCAGCCTGAGCGCCCGGCAATCGGTAAAAGCGCTCCAGCACGCGCTGCCGTTCCGAAGGGGCAATGCCAGGCCCGTCGTCTTCGACCTCAATCCAAGCGCACGACAGATCAGCCCGCTTGTCTTGCCCACAGCGCAGCGTTATGCGTCCACCGCGCGGCGTGTACTTCACGGCGTTGTCCACGATGTTGATCAACAACTCACGCAGCAGCCAGGCGTGGCCCCGGACCTGGGCTGGCGCACCTTCGATGCCCAGGTCCATGTGTTTGTGGGTCGCAGCATCCAGGTACAGCGCCAGGATGTCTTCACACAACGCCTGCAGGTCAACCTGCTCCATGGCCTGGAGGTCGGCACTCGCGCTGTCAGCCCGCGAAAGCGCCAGCAGTTGGTTCGCCAACTGTGAAGTGCGGCGGGTCGCTTCGCGCAAGCGCAATACTTGCTCGACCTGAAGACTCAGAGGATCCTTTGGCCCCAGCAAACGCGCCTCCTGGGACCACGCCTCCACCTGCGCCTGCAATCCTGCCAGCGGTGTGCGCAACTGATGCGCCGCGTCTGCTACGAAGCGTCGCTGCACATGGGTCTGGTCATTGACCAGGGAAAACAAGCGGTTCAACGATGAAACCAAAGGTCGCACCTCGGCGGGTGCACTCTTCGCATCGATCGGACTGAGGTCGCGTGGTGAACGTCGCTCCACCGCCTCTTTCAAATCGATCAGCGGTCTCAATGCCCGAGACACGGCCCAGGTCACCGCCACCGCAGTCACCAACATCAGCAACAGGTTGGGCAACAACACGCTCACCAGCACGTTGCCCAACCACTGCTGCCGCGCATCCGATCCATCGGCCAGCATGATGATCAGCTCCCCGGAGGCCGTCGGGCTGCGCTGGGCCACGACACGGTAGGTGATGCCACTTTCCACCACGCTGAGGAACTCGGCATCATCGGTGGTGGGCAACACTGTCGGCAGCCATTGGGCTCCCAGCAGCAGGCGTCCGTTGGTGTTCATCACGCCATAGTCGGCATACCCTTCGCGGTCCTTGAGAAACTCCTCTACCGGCGGCGCAAGCAACAAGGCCAGCTCCGGATCGGCATCGATCTCAAGCTGCCCAGCCACCTCCTTGGGCAGTGTTACCACCACCGAGTCGGCCAGCAGCGGGACCAGCAGCAGCAACTGCTGGTCTTTCTGCAACGCCGCCGTGCCCGCACTCTGGTAATTGACATAGACGCTGACCAGACCCACCAGGCTCAGGGGCAGGAACAGCAACACCAGCAGGCGCCGTTGAAGGCCCCAGATCAGACCGGCGGGCGCGCTTCCTTCAAGGTTCGCTGGCATGGGCAGGCGGCGCCACCAGCTCAAGCCGGTAGCCGAAGCCACGGATCGAACGCAGTGCCACACCAGCCGGTTCCAGCTTGGCGCGCAAGCGCGAGACATAGACTTCGATGGCGTTGGGCGTGATCTCTTTGTCCCAGCCCGTCAGCGCCGCCAGCAGCTTGTCCTTGGCGGTGGGCTTGGGGGCTTGGAGCAACAGGTACTCCAGCACCGTCCACTCTCTCGGTCCCAGCTCGATAGGTTGCCCGGCCAGACTGACCCGTCGCAAACCGGTGTCCATTTCCAATGGCCCCAGACAGAAGATCGCCGAGGTCGCCGCTTGCGAACGCCGCAACAGAGCACGCAAGCGCGCGAGCAACTCGGGTAGCTCAAACGGCTTGAGCATATAGTCGTCCGCGCCCAGATCCAGCCCCTGCACCCGGTCATTCAGCGCATCGCGGGCGGTCAGCATCAGCACCGGTAAAGTGAGTCCACGCGCTCGAAGCCGCTGTGTCAGCTCAAGGCCGCTGGCCCCTGGCAAGCCGATATCCACAATGGCCAGATCAAAGCTGTCTTTGTCCACGGCCTGCTCTGCCCGCTCTGCGCTGCCCACCCAGTCGACCGAGTAACCGGCATTGCACAGACCCAGCTTGATGCCGCTGGCGACCATCACGTCGTCTTCGACCAAAAGAAGCCTCATCCAGTGACTCCCCCTGCTGCGCTGCGCGCGTTCCCCTTTGGGGGGACGCGCCCTGGGACCGGCTGAGCCGGATCCTCGGGTGCCCCGAATCGGTAGCCTCGCTTCGCACAGGAGCTTGGGCAGGCGTCCATGTCAGTGGCTTTTGATCATCGTGCCAAAAGGCTGGTCGCCCAGCACTTCGAGCAGCAGCGCATGCGGTACGCGGCCGTCGATGATGTGCACCGCATTGACACCGCTTTTGGCCGCATCCAGTGCGCCAGCGATCTTGGGAATCATGCCGCCGCTGATGGTGCCGTCCTCGCACAACTCGTCGATGCGGCGCGGCGTCAACTCGGTCATCAGCTGACCGTCTTTGTCGAGCACGCCGCGGATATTGGTGAGCATGAGCAGCTTCTCAGCCTTGAGCACCGTGGCCAGCTTGGCGGCCACCACGTCGGCGTTGATGTTGTAGCTCTCGTTCTTCTCTCCGAAACCTATCGGACTGACCACGGGAATGAACTGGTCGTCTTGAAGCGCCTGCACCACGCTGGGGTCGATGCTGACGATGTCACCGACCTGGCCGACATCGTGCTCCATATCGGGATTCTGCTGGTCGGCCAGGCGCAGCTTGCGCGCACGGATCATGGCGCCATCGCGGCCGGTCAAACCCACCGCCTTGCCGCCAGCGGCGTTGATCAGGCCGACGATGTCCTGCTGCACCTCGCCACCCAGCACCCACTCGACCACCTCCATGGTCTCGGCGTCGGTCACGCGCATGCCCTGGATGAACTCACCCTTCTTGCCCAGGCGCTGCAACAGGGTCTCGATTTGCGGACCGCCGCCGTGCACCACCACCGGGTTGATGCCGACCAGCTTGAGCAGCACCACATCCTCGGCAAAGTCCTGCTGCAGCGCCGGGTCGGTCATGGCATTCCCGCCGTATTTGATGACCATGGTCTTGCCATGGTACTTGCGGATATAGGGCAGAGCCTGGGCGAGGATCTCGGCCTTTTCGCGCGGCTGGATGTGGGACAGATCGACAGGGGTGTGCTGGGTGCTGGTCATGACGGGCAGGCTGGTGAAGTAAGCAATGCCCGAAATTGTAGGTGGCGCTCTAGAAGTGAATCCCGCGCATCATCTGCTGCATCGCCAC
>JBIIQD010000222.1:0-5095 GCA_044342265.1 Hydrogenophaga sp.
AGCTGGTCCTTGACCGTGGTGAAGTGGCCGCACGCACCCCCCAGGTACATGCCGCTGCTGAACGCAAACTCTCCTTCGTCGGGATAGTGGTGCGAGGCGTAGCGGTAGTAGGTGTCTTCGTCGTCGAACACCAGCACGATGTCGTATCCCCATTCCGGTACTTCCGCGAGCCCGTTCAGTGTTCGCGCGATGCGCTCCCTGGCTTTGGACACAAAGGCCAGCGTGGTTTTGGCGGTGGTGTCGTCCAGCGTCGAGAGCAGCGCCACCTCGTCGGCGATCCGCAATCGATAGTCCGGGCCGAGGGCCGACTGAAGGTGTTGCAACCAGGCGATTTCGCAGCGCCCCCAGGCCGCCGCCTGCTCGCCATCGTCGGGAATCGTGCCGATCCAGCCGGTGATGGCGTCCCAGTCGGGCCGGGGGAACCCTTCGGACATCTGCAGCAGTGGCGTGAGCAACAGCGGCGCGGCTCCCGCCGCCTCAATGTGATCTGGAGGAGGGGCCACCCGGTCTGCGCTTTCCTGGGAGGAGGCTGCTTGGGGAGCACCTGCCGCACCGCCGAACAAGCGTCTCCACCAAGGTGTGTTCATGTTGTTCACATCAATCCAAGCATGTTGCCGACCGACTGCTCCAGCAGCTCGACCAGCTCGGGGTCCATGTACGTGTAGTCGTCGGGGATGTCGAGCACATGAACCGGCTTGTTGTCCATCAATCCCGTGAATTCGGCGACGAGACGCGACTTGTGCTTCTGTTCCATCACGAAGACCACGTCGGCCCAGTCGATGTCGGCCTCCGAAACGGTGTGCCGCGCGCCGGGGCTGGTGCCGCCCGAGCGCACGTTCAGCCGCGGGTGCCTGCGCCAGACCTGCTCGGCCGTGGGGCTGCGCCACTGGTTGCGGCTGCAGACGAAGAGGATGTTTTGTTTTTCCCTGTGCATGGCCCAGAGTGTCGCCGCAAGGCGTCAGCGGCGGCCCATCCGCTTGCGCACCTCTTCGCAGGACCGCTACCGCTCTTGAACTCCGTTGGGAAGGGCGAGTGCTTTCAGCTGCAGCTGACGCTGCCGCAGCCGCTCATGGTGGCTGGGCGCACCCGGTCCGGGTCGGCCAGGGTTTCGGTCTTCGAGTCGAAGCCGACTTCCTTCATGTGCAGGGCGAGGCCGGCGTCCATGCTGGCGGCATGCTGCGGGAACCACTCCACCAGCGCCTCGGCCAATCGGTTGATGATTTCGGTGTCGCCCTGTTCATGGTGCTCGACCACGGCATTGAGGGTTTCGAGGATGGTGGCGTGGTGCGAGGCGTGGCAGTTGTCGGGCGCGAAGCCGGTGGCGATCATCCAGCGCTCTTCCTGCGCGAAGTGCTCGACCGTGTGGGCGACGAACTCGCGGTACAACGGAAGCTGCTGGTCCTGCGGGGTGGCGAGCAGATGGTTGAGCATCTCCACGAATTCTTCGTGGGTGTCGTCCATTCGGCTGTCGCCGGTCAGGAGCTGCGGGGTCCAGTCCAGGCCGACGGTCTGGGCGGGGGTTTCAAGTGCGGTGGTCGTTTCCATGGGGCGAGACTGTAGCCGCAAACCGCCTACCCAAGCTTGACAGAGTTCAAGCGGCCAGGGCGATCTCGGGCTTGCCCAGCAGTTGGTGGACCGACGCGACCAGCTCGGGCGAAGCCAGGGCCTGGCCCATGCGGGCAAGCGACGGGTGCGCCAGACTGTTGCGCAGATGGTGCGTATCGGTGCCGAGGTCCTGCTGCGGGTCGTAGTCCGCGAGGCTCTCTAGCTGGCCCAGCGTGAGGCGTTCGCCCAGCCGCGCGCACAGGTAACCCAGCGCGATGCGCGGCGCGCGTTGGGGCTGCGTCGTCGCAAACGGTGTGACCAGCTGCCGACCGATGTCGCCGATGTCGTTGACCAGCCCGTCGGGCAACTCCCAGGACTTCATCAACAGGCAACCAATTTCGCAGGCGTTCATGCCCAGCAGCTCTTGTTCCAATCGAGCGCGAGCCAGGCGGTCGCACTGCAGCCATTGCTGCAGACCCCCCGCAGGGAGCAGCGAGGCCGTGGCCAGCTGACCGACGAAGCTGAGCACCACCTGGGTGGTGAGGCTGCCTTGTTCGGGCAGGTTGAGCGCCTTGCACACGCGAACGCACAGTTCGCTGGCCACGGCGCTGGCTTTCCATAGAGCATCAAAGCAGCGCTGGGATTCGGCCAGTTTGGGCTTGAAGGCCTCGGCCAGCATGTACTGCATGCAGATGCTGCGCACCGTGGTCATGCCCAGAAAGGTGACGGACTGTCCGATGCTGCCCACAGGCTTGTGCAGACCATACATCGGCGAATTGACGGTGGACAAGACCTTGGCCGCGATCAGCGGCTCACCCATCACCAGTTCGCTGAGTTCGGAGGAACTGGCGCGCGCGACGAAGTCGGGCGACAGCAGTTTCTGCATGGAGCTCGGGGGGCGCGGAATGCCTCGAATGGCGGTGAGCAGCGCATCTTTGCGCGCCTCAGGGAGATCGTTTGCAGTCAACCACTTGAACCCGGCCAGTTCGGTTGGCTCGGGCAACAGGGTCGCAACAGACAAGCTCGCTAGTGCCTGAGGGCGTGCTGTCACCGTGGACGGTGTCGGGGTGCTCGCGTGCCGTACAAGTGAAGTCTTGACCGCAACAGGTTTTGCGGGCTTGCGGCCAAAGAGCGAAAAAAGCGACACGGGGGACCTCCATTCCAGTGGCGTCCCTCGGTGTGGGGGCGCTGTGTGAATGGAATCGGCTTTTTGGGCCGGGTCTTGAGCGTTTTTTCTGGCGGGCTGGGTCAGCCCAGCCGCTGGCGGTGGCGCGCGATCTGCGACTTCACCTGCGCCGGAGCGGTGCCGCCCAGCGTGTTGCGGGCGTTCAGGCTGCCGCGCAGGCTCAGGCATTCGTACACGTCTTTTTCAATGCTGGGGTTGAAGCCCTGCAGCACGGCCAGCGGGAGTTCGGACAGGTCGCAAGCGTGGCTGGTCGCAGCCTTCACCGCGTGGGCCACGGTTTCGTGCGCATCGCGGAAGGGCAGGCCTTTTTTCACCAGGTAGTCGGCCAGGTCGGTGGCGGTGGCGTAGCCCTTCTTGGCGGCTTCTTCCATGGCGATGGCGTTGACGGTGATGCCGCCTTCCTTGGCGCCGGTGGCCGGGTTGAGCTGGCCGCCCACCATCTCGGCAAAGATGCGCAGCGTGTCCTTGAGCGTGTCGACCGTATCGAACAGCGGTTCCTTGTCTTCCTGGTTGTCCTTGTTGTAGGCCAGGGGCTGGCCCTTCATGAGCGTGATCAAGCCCATCAAGTGGCCGACCACACGGCCAGTCTTGCCGCGCGCGAGTTCGGGCACGTCGGGGTTTTTCTTCTGCGGCATGATCGACGAGCCGGTGGTGAAGCGGTCGGCGATCTTCACGAAGCCGAAGTTCTGGCTCATCCACAAGATCAGCTCTTCGCTGAATCGGCTGATGTGCACCATGCAGAGTGAAGCGGCGGCGGTGAATTCGATCGCGAAATCGCGGTCGCTCACGCCGTCCAGGCTGTTCTGGCACACCTGCGGTTGGCCCTGGTCATCGACCATGCCCAGCGTGCGCGCGACGCGCTCGCGGTCCAGCGGGTAGGTGGTGCCGGCCAGCGCGGCGCTGCCCAGTGGCAGGCGATTGGTGCGTCGGCGCACGTCGGCCATGCGTTCGGCGTCGCGGCTGAACATTTCCACATACGCCAGCAGGTGGTGCGCAAAGCTCACCGGTTGCGCGACCTGCAGGTGGGTGAAGCCCGGCAGGATCACGTCCACGTTCTTTTCCGCCACGTCCACCAGGGCGCTCTGCAGTTCTTTGAGCAGGTCCGAAATCAAGTCGATCTCGCCTCGCAGCCACAGCCGCACGTCGGTGGCGACCTGGTCGTTGCGCGAGCGGCCGGTGTGCAGGCGCTTGCCGGCATCGCCCACCAGCTGCGTCAGGCGCGCTTCGATGTTCAGGTGCACGTCTTCCAGGTCGAGCTTCCACTCGAAACTGCCAGCCTCGATGTCGGCGCGGATCTGCGCCATGCCGCGCTGGATGTCGGCCAGGTCGCTGGCGCCAATGATGTTCTGCGCGGCCAGCATCTCGGCGTGGGCCAGGCTGCCGGTGATGTCGGCCAGCCAGAGGCGCTTGTCGAAGAACACGCTGGCGGTGTAGCGCTTGACCAGCTCGCTCATGGGCTCGGAGAACAGGGCAGACCAGGCTTGTGACTTTTTGTCGAATTGGTTGGTGGACATGGGGTTGCCAGCGGCGACAGAGGGCTCGAAAGGCGGCGAGTGCGCCTATAGTGCGAGCCATGCAGGATTCACGAATTTTATCGAGCTTCCAGGATCTGTCGGCAACGGCGGGCACCTTGCCGCTGTCCCAGATGCCTGAGCATCGGCGCGAGGTCGAGCTGGTGTTTGACACCTGCCAGCTCGGGGTGGTGCTGCGTGCCGTGCTGTTCGTGCAGGCGATCGCCTGGGTGGCGGCGATGTTTGGTGCGCAAAGCCTGTTGGGCTGGGTGGAAACGCTCGCGGTGCTCACCGCAGCAACCTTGCCATCGCTGCTGATCTGGCTGCTGGTGACCTGCGCGCTCAAGCGACAGATTGCTCGTCTGCCGAGGGCTGCGCAGTGGGCCTCGGGGATCGCGCTGGGGGCGGTCTCGGCGATCTACGGTTGCGGCATGCTGGCCTGGACCGGTCTGGTGTCACCGGCTCCCTGGTTGGCCAGCGCTGCCGCCGGTGCCCTGGTGGCGGCGGTTTTGGTGGCGGGACTCGTCTGGCGTTTGCGCGCCAAGGCCCCAGCGGGCACCACGGCCCGCCTGGCCGAGTTGCAGGCGCGTATCCGCCCTCATTTTTTGTTCAACACCCTCAACAGCGCGATCGCCCTGGTGCGTGCGGAGCCCGCCAAGGCGGAAGCTTTGCTGGAAGACTTGAGTGAGTTGTTCCGCCACGCGCTGGCCGACTCCAAGGAAGCGGTGCCGCTGAGCCAGGAACTGGCGCTGGCCGAACACTATCTCGCCATCGAGCAGGTGCGCTTTGGAGATCGGTTGCAGGTGGAGTGGAACCTCGATGTAAAAGCAGCGGGCGCGCGTTTGCCACCGCT
>JBIIQD010000223.1:0-5087 GCA_044342265.1 Hydrogenophaga sp.
GAGAAACCGTCGACGCTCTGACGCAGTCCGTGATTCGCGCCTTGCTGCGCTCGCGCCCGGGTGGTGGCACTTTTCACATTGAAGATGTGCAAGACCATGTCGAGTTGGGCCTGATGCGCAGCGGCCATCATGAGGTGGCCCGGGCTTATGTGCTGTACCGCGAACGCCGCACGCAAGAGCGCGCCCACCAGGCTGAGGCTGCCAAACCCGTCGAAGCCGTGTTGCATGTGATGGACGGTGGCCAACGGGTACCGCTGGACGTGAACCAGCTGACGGCGTTGATTGAGGCAGCCTGTGCAGGTCTGGGCAAGGACGTGAAGGCCGATCCCATTGTTGTCGAGACCAAGCGCAACCTGTATGACGGCGTGCCGATCGAAGAGGTTTACAAGGCTTCCATCCTGGCCGCCCGCACCCTGATCGAAAAGGACCCTGACTACACCTACGCCACCGCGCGACTGCTGCTGCACACCGTGGTCAAAGAAGTGCTGGGCGAAGAAGTGCCAGCGGCGCAAATGGGGCAGCGCTACGCCGAGTTTTTTCCGCAGGCCATCAAGAAAGGTGTGCAAAACGAACTGCTGGACGAAAAACTGCTGCAGTTCGACCTGGCCCGTCTGGCCGCAGCGCTCAAGCCCGAACGCGACCTGCAGTTCGATTACCTCGGCCTGCAGACGCTGTACGACCGATATTTCCTGCACGTGCGCAAGCAGCGCATCGAGTTGCCGCAGATTTTCTTCATGCGCGTGGCCATGGGTCTGTCGCTGAGCGAAATCGACCGTGAAGCCCGTGCGATCGAGTTCTACGAGGTGCTGTCCTCGTTCGACTTCATGTCGTCCACGCCCACGCTGTTCAACGCCGGCACGCTGCGTTCGCAGCTCTCCAGCTGCTACCTGACCACGGTGCCGGACGACCTGGACGGCATCTACGAGTCGATCAAGGAAAACGCGCTGCTGTCCAAGTTCGCCGGCGGTCTGGGCAACGACTGGACCCGCGTACGCGCCCTGGGCGCCCACATCAAGGGCACCAATGGCGAATCGCAGGGCGTGGTGCCGTTCCTCAAGGTGGTCAACGATACTGCAGTCGCGGTCAACCAGGGCGGCAAGCGCAAAGGCGCGGTCTGCACCTACCTGGAAAGCTGGCACCTGGACATTGAAGAGTTCCTGGAGCTGCGCAAGAACACCGGCGACGACCGCCGCCGCACCCACGACATGAACACGGCGAACTGGATTCCCGACCTGTTCATGCGCCGCGTGATGGAGAAGGGCGAATGGAGCCTGTTCTCGCCCAACAATGTGCCCGACCTGCACGATAAGTTTGGTGCCGACTTTGAAAAGGCCTATGTGGCCTACGAAGAGAAGGCCGCTCGCGGTGAAATCAAGCCCTACCGCAAGGTGCCCGCCACGGACCTGTGGCGCAAGATGCTCTCTATGCTGTTCGAGACTGGTCACCCCTGGATCACGTTCAAAGATGCCTGCAACGTGCGCAGCCCGCAGCAGCACGTGGGCGTGGTTCACAGCTCCAACCTGTGCACCGAGATCACGCTCAACACCAGCGACACCGAAACCGCGGTCTGCAACCTGGGCTCGGTCAATCTGCTCAAGCACATCAGAGACGGCCAACTCGACCACGCCAAACTGCAAACGACGATCAACACGGCGATGCGCATGCTCGACAACGTGATCGACATCAACTATTACGCGGTCAAGAAGGCACGCGACTCCAACCTGCGTCATCGTCCGGTCGGCCTGGGCCTGATGGGCTTCCAGGACGCGCTGTACGAACTTCGCATACCTTACGCATCCAACGAAGCCGTCGAGTTCGCAGACCGCTCCATGGAAGCGATCTGCTACTACGCCTACTGGGCATCGACCGAACTGGCCTGCGAACGGGGGCGCTACACCAGCTACAAAGGGTCCCTGTGGGATCAGGGCATCCTGCCACCCGACACGCTGGACCTGCTGGCCCGCGAGCGCGGTGGTTATGTCGATGTCGACCGTTCGGCCTCGCTGGACTGGGATGCGCTGCGCAAGAAGATCGCCAAGGACGGCATGCGCAATTCCAACTGCGTGGCCATCGCACCGACCGCGACCATTTCCAACATCATCGGCGTGGACGCCTCCATCGAGCCCTGCTTCGGCAACCTCTCGGTCAAGTCCAACCTGTCCGGCGAATTCACCGTCATCAACAGCTACTTGGTCAAGGACCTCAAGCGTCTTGGTTTGTGGGACGACGTGATGGTCATGGACCTCAAGCACTTTGATGGTTCACTACGCCCGATCGACCGTGTCCCGCAAGACGTCAAGGCGCTGTACGCCACCGCATTTGAAGTCGAGCCGTTGTGGCTGGTGGAGGCTGCTGCGCGCCGCCAGAAGTGGATCGACCAGGCGCAGAGCCTGAACATCTACATGGCGGGTGCCTCAGGCAAGAAGCTGGACGACACCTACAAGCTCGCCTGGTTGCGTGGCCTCAAGACCACCTACTACCTGCGCACCACGTCGGCCACGCAGGCGGAGAAGTCCACCGGTCGCACGGGTCAGCTCAACGCGGTTTCGGTGCATGGTCACGACACTTCGGTGAGCGCGCCCGTAGCCGCTCCAATGAGTGCTGAACCTGCGACAGACATCAAGTTCTGCGCCATCGATGACCCAGGATGCGAAGCCTGCCAATGACACGCTGCATGTGATCGCGAACACGTGTTGTGGTGTTGAACCTCATCGATTCGATGCAACACCGCAACACAAAGCCATCGCGTCACACATGAGTTCTTTGCAATTCATTCAGACACTTCGATAATCCACCGAATTGGACACACCTATGTTGACCTGGGACGAACAAGTTACGCCCTCTCTGAAGCCCGCATCGATTCCCCTGCCACCTTCCATGCCGGGTGTGCAAGCGTCACTGTCCAGCGCGCCATCTCTGTCCCATCCCACAGTTTCCACAGCCACTCCGATCGCCCGGCGCGTCAATGCAGCGGACAAGCGCATCATCAATGGACAGACCGACGTCAACCAGCTGGTGCCGTTCAAGTACAAGTGGGCGTGGGAGAAGTACCTCGCCACCTGCGCCAACCACTGGATGCCGCAGGAAGTGAACATGAGCCGCGACATCGCGCTCTGGAAAGACCCCAACGGTCTGACCGAAGACGAGCGCCGCATCGTCAAGCGCAACCTCGGCTTCTTCGTCACCGCCGATTCGCTGGCCGCCAACAACATCGTGCTGGGCACCTACCGCCATATCACAGCGCCCGAGTGCCGCCAGTTCTTGTTGCGCCAGGCATTTGAAGAGGCCATCCACACCCATGCCTATCAGTACATCGTGGAATCGCTGGGCTTGGACGAGTCCGAGATTTTCAACGCGTATAACGAAGTCCAGTCGATCCGCGACAAGGACACGTTTCTGATCCCATTCATCGAGGCTATCAGCGATCCGAATTTCCACACAGGCACCCACGAAACCGACCAGACTCTGCTCAAGAGCCTCATCGTTTTCGCATGCTTGATGGAAGGTCTGTTTTTCTATGTGGGTTTCACGCAGATCCTCGCACTGGGTCGCCAGAACAAGATGACAGGTGCTGCCGAGCAGTACCAGTACATCCTGCGTGACGAATCCATGCACTGCAATTTCGGCATTGATCTGATCAACGCGATCAAGATGGAGAACCCGATGCTGTGGACAGCTGCGTTCAAGGCCGAAATCAAGGCCCTGTTCGAAAGGGCGGTCGAACTCGAGTACCGCTACGCCGAAGACACCATGCCCCGTGGCGTGCTGGGGATGAACGCATCGATGTTCAAAGGCTACCTGCGCTACATCGCCAACCGCCGTGCGGCGCAAATTGGCCTGGAGCCGCTGTATCCGAACGAAGAGAACCCGTTCCCTTGGATGAGTGAAATGATCGATCTCAAGAAAGAGCGCAATTTCTTTGAGACCCGAGTGATCGAATACCAGACCGGCGGCGCGCTGTCCTGGGACTGATGCTTCAACTGATGAATCCAGAATCACAAAGCCTTGCCTCAGACACCGCGGTGTCCGAAGCAGGGCTTTGTCACAAGATTCAAGGCCTTGGTGCCAACCGTGGATGCATCCACGGCGCCAGCGCCCTGAATCACTTCACCGGCACACGGTCGGCTGAAGTGCTCTTTGCAACTTGATCAAGGAGAAAATAATGGCAACTGCGAAAAAAGCCCCGGCCAAAAAGGCCGCTCCGGCGAAGAAGGCCGCTGTGAAGAAGGCCGCTCCGGCCAAGAAGCCAGCAGCCAAAAAGGCCGCCCCGGCCAAGAAAGCTGCTCCGGCGAAGAAGGCCGCTGTGAAGAAGGCCGCTCCGGCCAAGAAGGCCGCTGTGAAGAAGGCCGCTCCGGCCAAAAAGGCCGCTGTGAAGAAGGCCGCTCCGGCCAAGAAGCCAGCAGCCAAGAAGGCCGCTCCAGCGAAGAAGGCTGCTCCGGCCAAAAAACCGGCAGCCAAGAAGGCAGCCCCAGCGAAAAAAGCTGCTCCCAAAAAAGCAGCCGTGAAAAAGGCAGCCCCAGCAAAAAAAGCTGAGCCGGCCAAGAAGCCGGCAGCCCCAGCGGCACCTGCAGCTCAAACCAAGCTGAATCCTCAGGCAGCCTGGCCGTTCCCAACGTCCAGCAAGCCCTGAGTCATCCTTCGGGATGATTGATAAGCCCGGCGTGCAAACGCCGGGCTTTTTGCTTTTGGAAACTCAGGCTATTGCGTCGCTCAGATAGCGTAGTTCTGACCGCCACGGCAGGCGATCTTGGTCGCACCCAGGCGGTTGCCCAGCTCGGCACAACGCTCCAGCGACCAGCCCTGCGACAGCCCATGCAGCAAGGCTGCGCGAAACGCATCGCCGCATCCTGTCGGGTCGACCACTGCGCTGGCCGCCACACCCGCCACCCGCGACACTTGCGCTCCCACGTGCACATCGCAACCGTGTTCGGCGAGTGTCACGATCAGACCCTGTACCTTTTGAGCGATCTCGGTCAAGCCCATCCCCGTGCGGTCACTCAGCATCTTGCCTTCGTAATCGTTGACGGCCACCCAGCTGGCCATTGACAAGAAGTGACGCAACTCCTCGCCGTTGAACATGGGCAGGC
>JBIIQD010000224.1:0-5067 GCA_044342265.1 Hydrogenophaga sp.
ACCCGTTGGCTTCGCCGGACTGGACCATGTCTATGGCTCGTGCATGGTCAGGGGGCAGGTCACCTAGACCGTCCACAATCTTGACAGCGGTTCCCCTCGGAGCGACCGGTGCAGGTGATCGAGCGGTCGTTCGAGAACTGGCACAGTGAATGACCGGTGGTGGCGCCTCAAAATCGCTCAGCCGCCGGAACCGAGCGTCCGGCCCCAGCCTTCACCCGACCTTGGTCTCCACGGAGTGAACTGCAGCTCCTGGGCGAAACCGTGAATCCGCCTGCGCGCTCCGAAGCGGCCTGTCACGACTTGGTGGCCCCGCTGGTGCTTGAGAGTGGTGGTTCGAGAGCGCCTCTGTATGGCCCTGAACTCGATGGGAGAGTATTTAGGGTGTGCGGAGCCTGAATGCAGCATGTTGCCGCATTTTGGGCGCGGGCACGCCGAGCCTGAGAGTCAATGCTGTGCACCCATCGATGTCGTGACTCTCCCTGAACATTCGGCCTGGTTCTGGGGTCACCTGCGATATCGCGGGCTCGCTCCTTCAAGATGCTCAGACGCCGGGAACGCACGCCATCGCGATACTGACCCAGACGCCGAAGCTGAAATAGGGCGTTAGCCAGAGGGCATCGGCCTTCCACGCGACCCAGCTGCCGCTGCGCACACGGCGGTGCCAGGCATCGGCCGCTCCTTGGTTGAGACGCATATAGGACTGCCCGCGCTCGCGCGCGTGTCGGTAACGGCGCCAGTACATCGGCGCGTCCACGGCCAGAACATAGGCCACGAAGGCCATTGCGCAGAGAATCCCAAAGATCGCCAAAGAGTTGACCCAGCCACTGCTGTCGAGTGCGATAACGCCCAGCAAGGCCGCCATCCAGGAAAAGCCCGCCGCCCAGAGCATGGACTCGATGGCCTGTGTGATGTGATTCAGGGTCAGCACGCTGTGCCAGCAGAAACCCTGTGCCACCACCATGAAGATCGGGATCGCCCAGGCTGCCCTTTGCACCCACGGTATACCGGCATGCACGCCCAGCTGATGGACCAGCAGACCCAGCTGAATCGCGAAACAGATCTCGGCGACCGTGGCTGCGGCTCGACCGAGGAAGATGCTGGACAAACGCGTGTCCACGACCACAAGCCGTTCGAGGTCTACCCGGGGAAGCACCGAGCGGTAGGCGCACACCATCACGTAGACGCCAGACAACGCAAGCTGCAGACCACCATGGACACCGCTGACGGGCCCGAAGTGCCAGACGGCCAGCCATAGACACACGTTCAGTGCGGCAAGCGCGCAAAGCGCCCGCCACCACGACCGCACCTTTGCGTCTGCACCAGCAAGGCCTAGCGCAATACTGTGGCGAAATGATGACATCAGGGTGCAAGCTTACCCGGGTGACGATCGCATAGGCAAGCGCTTTTGAGTGGTTCTTCGTGGTGCAGTCGAACTGCGGACGTTCGCGCCAGCTCAATGCAATTGAGTGATGTCGTTCAACTTCAATCTTGGTCCAATGGCAGTTGCCGTCTGCATAAGACTGCAGTTGCGAGGCTCGCTTTTTCGACATGTTCGGTGAATGAATGCGTCCAAAGTCGAGATGTCGTTCTCGAAGAAATCCTTCGCTGGCTCCTTTGGATAGAGCACAGATGCATACCTCGGGCTCGAGGAGTCGTTCTCGAAGCATGACCAGGCTGGCATGTGTTGAGTGGTGGGTGGCGGAGGTGCAGCGGTCATTCGCCCCTTCAATCCTCGACTGACAGGTGACCGCCGCGGTCGACATTCAGTCGTGCTTGGTTACCGGCAGCAAGCAGCCTTTTCCGGACAACGGTTGTCCACAACCTACCTGGGCAACAACACGCTCATCAGCCGCAGCCGAAGATCGGCGACAACCTGACCAATATCAGGCACCGGTCCAGACAGGTTTCGTGCAAACGCTATCCACAGCCGTTGCTTGGCTGGGTCCGCAGAAAACGCGTCGCTAAGTCCATCGGGCACTGAGACGGGCACTGTCGTCGCGCGCTGTTTGAAGGTGGCCTCGATAGCCTGACTCAGGCGCTGCTCGTCGAGGGCGACGGAGCTTGTCAACATCCACACGTCGTAGTAGTCCTTCATGCGGCTGTTGGCTCGTCACAAAGCCACCATGGCATGGACCTTTTCTGCGATCACGGTCTCTGGCGTATAGGCGCGCAGGTGGGGCGAAGGCATGTCCAGCAGCACTGGCAAGTTCACGTCCTGGGCCCCGGGTGCGATGGCGTCGCCGAAGCCGATGTCCACCGTGATCGGGATGCGCGCGCCGGCCAGCGCCGCCGTGGTGCGCAGGCGCGATCCGCCGTATTCGAGCTCTTCTCGAATCGTATCGATGCGCAGGTTCTTCAGGTCAAAGTTGACGCCATCGTCGACTTCGATCGACATGATCTCGCGGAAGGTGGTGCGAAGGGCGTCCTCGGTGGCGTCTCCGAAACCGAGCAGATCCACATCGCGCGTGGCGCGGTGGGGTTCATCGAACCAGGTGACCAGCAACATCGCGCCCTTCAGCACGAAGCGCTCACGGTGCGGTGACAGGCCGAGGCGGTGCAGCAGGCGCTCCAGCGCATAGCGGGTCAGCAGCAGGTCCATCGGCTGACCGCGTGCATGCGCCAGGTTCAGCAGCCGCTGGCGCACGGAGGCGCCGATGTCGCGCATGTGATCAGGCATCGCTCGTCAGCGCCATCAGATAAGGCTCCATCGTGGGCCAGATACCCCCGGCTTCCGCCTCGCGGGCAAGCTCTGCTGGCGTGGCCTTGCGCCGCCGCAGCGCGTTGCGCAGGCCCTCGATGGCCAGGGCATCACCCACGGTGCGGCGGTACCGGAACAGGTCGGCCACGGTCTTGGCCACACCAAACACCGGCACCAGCGTGCCGGCAATGAGTTGCGACTCGACACCGCGTCCCAGCAGCTCAGCAGAGAAACGGACGACGTGGATGGGCGGATAGGACAGGCGGGGACGCCAGTCTTTGCGACCGATGGCGATCCAGACCTTGGGCGGCATGTGGTCGGTGAGCCCGTGGAAGGCCAGGGCCGAGGCCAGACAGATCACGCCTTTGGGCACCAGTCGGGGCCACTTCGGCCAGCGACTGCTGGGCATCGAGTGGCGCGTCGGGCAGTTGGTACAGGCCCCTTGTGATGCGCACGATGTCGCCCGCCCGCTCCATGCGGCTGACCGTGGCGGCCGTGATGCCCGCCGCGTTGAACTCCGCCTGCCGCGCCATGCCTCGCCGCTGCAGCAGCGCCAGCGCCTGGCTGCGTTGTGTGGTTGGTTGGGCGGTAAGCATGTTATGAAACCTCGGATAGAGGCAAAATTGTCCGAGTATTTATATCATTTTGTAGATGTCGGTGTAGCGGTCTTGGGTGTGTGGGCGCGTCTGAGCTTGTCCAGGTGATCGGCCCAGGCCTGCATCATGCGGCGCCGTTCCGGCAGGTGTTTGGCGTGGTTGTAGGCCGCTTTCACCGTGTTGCGCTCGGCGTGGGAGAGCTGTCGTTCGACCACGTCGGACGGCCAGCCCAGCTCATGCAGCATGGTCGATGCCATGCCCCGGAAACCGTGGGCGGTCATGACGGCGCGGCTGTAACCCAGCCGCCGCAGTGCCGCGTTCACGGTGTTTTCGCTCATGGGCTCGCCGTTGGTCCGGTTGCCCGGAAACACCCAGCCGTTCGGGCCAGTCAGGGGCGCCAGTTCGCGCAGCACGGCGACTGCCTGTTTCGCCAGCGGAACGATGTGCATCACCCGCCCCTTCATTTTGGACGCAGGGATGCGCCATTCGGCGGCGTCCAGGTTGATCTCGCTCCATTCGGCGCGCCGCAGTTCGCCGGGGCGCACGAACAGCAGGGGCGAGAGCTGCAGGGCGCAGCGGGTGAGGAAGCCGCCCTCGTAGGCGTCCATGTCCTGCAGCAGCACGCCCACCTTGCGCGGGTCGGTCAGGGTCGGGTAATGCTCCGGGCGCCACGGGGGGAGGGCGCCGCGCAGGTCCCGGCTGGGGTCGCTGCCGATCAGGCCGGTGGCCACGGCGTAGCGAAAGACCTGGCCGCAGTTCTGTTGCACCCGGTGGGTCGTCTCGATGGCGCCCCGGCCTTCGACGCGCCGCAGCAGCTCAAGTAGGTCCTTGGGCGCAATGGAGGTGATCGGCCGTGAGCCGATCCACGGGAACACGTCGCGCTCCAGGCGCCGGATGATCTTGTCGGAGTGGCTGTCGGCCCAGGTTGGCGCGTGTTTGCCAAACCACTCGCGGACCACGGCCTCGAACGACTCGGGCACGGGCAGACCGGCTTCCACCAGTTGCTCGATCTGCCGTTGTTTGAAGACGGATTGCTTTTTCTGCTGTCGGACCTGGCTCGGGTCCACGCCGGTGGTGAGCAGTTGCCGGGCCTCTGCCGCTTTCTGACGCGCCGCACCCAGCCCGACGGTGGGGTAGGTGCCCAGGCTCAGGGTCTTGCGCTTGCCTTCAAAGCTGTAGTCGAGCCGCCAGCCGTGTGAACCGCCCTTGACGAACAGCAGCAGGTAGAGCCCGCCTCCGTCGCTGAGACGACGGTGGGGGTCACTCGGCTTGGTGGCTTTGAAGGTGGCGGCCTAGGAGATCAGGTGCAGGGCCATGCAGTAGCCTTTGCGAGGGCACTCCGCAGACTCTTCGGCCGCTGCACGGGTTCCTGCCATGTGATCTCGGATCGTGTGTGACTTCCTGAGACTTCCTGAAAATTTCACATGGTGGAGACGAGGAGGATCGAACTCCCGACCTTCGCATTGCGAACGCGACGCTCTCCCAGCTGAGCTACGTCCCCACATTGGTGTGTCAGTTTATCAAACACGGCTGTTCAGCGACCGCCTCCGGGTGCTGAAGGCACTCGTTCCATGGTCAGTTCGACGCGCCGGTTGTGCACCCGGTCGACCGGGTTGTCGCGCGAGCCCAGGGGCCGCGTGTCGGCGAAACCGCTGGCCTGCACCCGCTGCGGAGCGACGCCTCTTTCGATCAAGTAACGTGCCACAGCCGCCGCGCGTCCGGTGGAGAGCTCCCAATTGGAAGGAAAGCGTTCGGAGCGGATCGGCTGGCTGT
>JBIIQD010000225.1:0-5066 GCA_044342265.1 Hydrogenophaga sp.
TGCTGCTGATTTCCGACGATCTCGACGAGGTGATGGCGCTCGGTGACCGCATTGCGGTGATGCACCACGGCCAGCTCAGTGATGCCTTGCCCGCCGAGGCCTGGACGCGCGAGACCATTGGCTTGGCAATGGCAGGACAATCTGCGCGGGAGCTGTCCCATGCGGCTTGAGCAGCGTGCGCAGTCTTCGCCAACGGCACTGGTGCTGGCGCCCCTGGCGGCCATCGCCTTCACCCTGGTGGTCAGCGGCGCGCTGGTGTGGGGCGCCGGGGCGCCGGTGGGGCAGACCTACAGCCTGCTGGTGCAGGGCGCCTTCGGCTCGGTGTTTGCCTGGAGCGAAACCCTGACCCGGGCCATACCGCTGATCCTCACCGGGCTGGCGGCCACTGTCGCGTTCAAGGCGCGGCTTTTCAACATCGGCGCCGAGGGACAGCTGTATGCCGGTGCGCTGGCGGCGGTGGCCGTGGGCGGACTGCACGGGGGCACCGGTTTCGGCGCACCGTTGTGGCTTTTGTTTCCGCTCATGCTGCTGGCGGCTGCCCTGGCCGGTGCCCTGCTGCTGCTGGGCCCGGCGCTGATGAAGCAGCGGCTGGGTGTCGACGAGGTGGTCACCACCCTGCTGCTCAACTTCATCGTGTTGCTGCTGGTCTCGGCCATGCTGGATGGGCCGATGAAAGACCCGCTGGCCATGGGCTGGCCACAGAGCGTGACCCTCCACGGCGACCTGGAACTCTCGCGCCTGGTGGAAGGCACGCGTCTGCACACCGGGTTGCTCTGGGCGGTGGGTCTGGCGCTGCTGGTGTGGGGCCTGTTCCGCTATACCGTGCTGGGGTTTGACATCCGGGCGACAGGCGCGAACCCGCGCGCGGCGGCGTTCGCCGGTGTGCCGGTCACGCGCACGGTGGTGCTGGTGGCGCTTCTCTCAGGCGCCCTGGCGGGGCTGGCCGGCGCCATTGAGGTGGCGGGCCGGGCCAGCTACGTGACGCTGGACATGTCGCCAGGCTATGGCTACAGCGGCATCGTGATTGCCATGCTGGCCGGCCTGAACCCGCTGGGCGTGGTGGCGGCCGGGGTCTTCGTGGCTGGTGTGCTGGTGGGTGCCGACAGCATGAGCCGTGCCATCGGTGTGCCGACTTACCTGGCCGACGTGATTGTGGCGGTGTCCCTGCTGGCCGTGCTGGTGGCGACGCTGCTGACGCAGTACCGGGTGCGCAGAGGGTGACCATGGCTGAGCTGTTCGACATCCTTCTCAACCCGGCGTTCTGGGTCGCGGTCCTGCGCATCGCCACCCCGCTGATACTGGGCACCCTCGGGGTGCTGTGGTGCGAGCGCGCGGGCGTGCTCAACCTGGGCATCGAAGGCATCATGGTGGCCGGCGCTTTCGCGGGCTGGATGGCGGTTTACCAGGGCCTGCCGCTGTGGGGCGGGGTGGCGGTGGCGGCGCTGGTGGGCGCACTGTTCGGCTTGCTGCACGCCGGGCTCACGGTGGGCCTGGCGCTGTCGCAGCACGTGGCCGGTCTGGGCATCACGCTGCTCGCCGCCGCGCTGTCGTACTACGGCTACCGGGTGGCCTTTCCCAAGGTCAGTACGCCGCCCACCATCGAGCCGTTCGCACCCATGGAGTGGCTGGGACTGCCGGTGCTGGCACAACAGACCCCGCTGACCTTGCTGGCGTTGGTGCTGGTGCCGTTGTCGGCCTGGGTGCTCTTCCGCACGCCGCTGGGCCTGGCGGTGCGCATGGTGGGCGAAAACCCGCAGGCTGCCGAAGGTCAGGGCGTGTCGGTGGCGGCGCTGCGCACCGGGGCCATCGTGGCGGGTTCGGCCCTGATGGGCGTGGCCGGCTGCTTCCTCACCCTGTCGGCTTTCAACGCGTTCTTCTTCAACATGGTCAACGGCCGCGGCTGGATCTGCGTGGCGCTGGTGGTGTTCGCATCCTGGCGGCCCGGCAAGGCCCTGCTGGGGGCGCTGCTGTTTGCGTTCTTCGATGCCCTGCAGCTGCGCCTGCAACAGGCCGGCGCCAGCGCCATTCCCTACCAGTTCTACCTCATGCTGCCCTATGCGCTGTCCATTCTGGCGCTGGTGCTGGTGGCACGGAAGGCGGCCTATCCCCAGGCGTTGATGAAGCCCTACCGCAAAGGCGAGCGATGAGCCCTGAAGACACAGGCCACTCCGGCTGGCCATCCACTGTGCTGGACCGTTGGCAGTTCACCTCGGTCGACGCCAGCGTCACCACCGTGCTGCCCGATGGCTGCAGCGATCTCATTCTCCATGTGACGGCTTGCGCTCAGCCGGTCTGCCAGGTGTCGGCACTGGCCGATGCCGCGATGCAGGTTCGTGCAAGTGCGGGCGAATGGTGGCTGGGATTCCGGATGCACCCGGGCACCACGGTGGATACCGACGCGCTGTTGAAGTCGGTGCACGATGTCTGGACGCGACGCCGCTTGCTGGACGGGCGTTGCGAGCTGGACGCCGAGGAAGAGGCAGCGTTGCTGATGCGCATGGAGGCGCACACCCGCCTGGACCCTCGTGTGCAGGAGGCGCTGCATGCGCTGGCGCACGCGCGCAGCGTGGGCAAGGCCGCGCAGAGCCTGGGCGTGTCGGAGCGCAGCCTGGAACGCCTGACTCGCCGCGCCACGGCACAGCCGCCGAGCTTCTGGCGCGGCCTGGCCCGTGTGCGCCGCGCGGCACAGCAGTTGGCCACCGCACAGCCCCTGGCGGAGATCGCTGCCGACCAGGGTTTTGCCGATCAAGCCCATTTCAGCCGCGAAGTCCTGCGCTGGCTGGGACTTGCTCCTGCCCGGTTGCGTCGCTCCCCGCACTTGCTCAGCGCCGTTGCGCAGGCAGGCTATGGTTGAAAAGATGCGTTGGCGGCCGCGGCGGATGCAGCCACCGATCAGGCAGTGGTGGGTGGCACCACTGGCGTGCACAATTCCACCAGCACACCGTTGATGTCAGCCACATACGCCACCGTCTGGCCCCACGGCATTTGCTCGGGTGGCTGCACCAGCCGCGCACCCGCATCCACAGCGCGCTGCACGGCGGCGGGCACATCGGTCGTGGTGAACGCGATCTCGAAACTCGGCGCGTTCGCCAATGCAGGCTGGGGGTTTTTGCCCAAGTCGCGCATCAGTGCCATGGAGGAGAAAGCCAGTGTGGTCGCACCCGTGTCCAGTTCACCGTAGTCACCCGCCTCGTGCACAAAGCGGCGCGTCAAGCCAAACGCGGTTTCGTAAAAAGCAATGGTGTGGAGAACGTCTTCTACGTAGAGAATGGTATAGCCGAACTGCATGAAAGTTGCCCTTGCTTCTGGTGGGTAGACATGCGCTGAGATGGAAGCGCAATACTGAAGCCAGAGCTTAGACACCGTTGCCATCTTTGTCTTGAACAAACCCGACACCGTCCACCCATGCTTGATCTTCTGATTACCCACGCCAGCTTGCCCGACGGCCGCGCCGACATGAGCGTGGCGGTGCAAAGCGGCCGCATCGTTGAAGTGACCCAGGGCCTGCAGGCGCCTGCGCACGACACGGTGGATGCCCAGGGCCAGCTGCTGAGCCCACCGTTTTGCGACCCGCACTTCCACATGGACGCGACGCTGAGCTATGGCCTGCCGCGCGTCAACCAGAGCGGCACCTTGCTCGAAGGCATTGCCCTGTGGGGTGAACTCAAGCCGCTGCTGACCGAAGAGGCGCTCGTGGAGCGCGCGCTGGCGTATTGCGACTGGGCGGTGGCCAAAGGCCTGCTGGCCATTCGCAGCCATGTGGACACCAGCGACCCCAGCCTGCTGCCGGTGCGCGCGATGCTCGACGTGAAGAAACGCGTGGCGCCCTACCTCGATCTGCAACTGGTCGCGTTTCCACAAGACGGCGTGCTGCGCAGTCCGGGCGGTCTCGACAACCTGGAACGCGCGCTCGACCTGGGCGTGGACGTGGTCGGTGGCATCCCGCATTTCGAGCGCACCATGGCCGACGGCGCCGCCAGCGTGAAGCTGTTGTGCGAACTGGCCGCCGAGCGCGGCCTGCCGGTCGACATGCACTGTGACGAAAGCGACGACCCGCTGAGTCGCCACATCGAGACGCTGGCCTTCGAGGCGCAGCGCCTGGGCCTGCAAGGCCGCGTCAACGGCTCCCACCTCACGTCCATGCACAGCATGGACAACTACTACGTGAGCAAGCTGATCCCGCTGATCGCCGAGGCCGGCGTGAGCGCGGTGGCCAACCCGCTGATCAACATCACCCTGCAAGGCCGACACGACACCTATCCCAAGCGGCGCGGCATGACCCGCGTGCCCGAGCTGATGGCCGCCGGTGTCACGGTGGCTTTTGGTCACGACTGCGTGATGGACCCCTGGTACTCGCTGGGCAGCGGCGACATGCTGGAGGTCGCGCATATGGGCCTGCACGTCGCGCAGATGACCAGCCAGCCCGGCATGCGCCAGTGTTTTGACGCGGTGACGCTGAATGCCGCGAAGGTGATGGGGTTGACGGGTTACGGCATCGAGGCCGGCCAGGAAGCGAGCTTTGTGCTGCTGCAGGCGCGCGACCCGGTGGAGGCGATCCGGTTGCGCGCCACGCGGCTCCAGGTGTTTCGCAAGGGGCAGCGACTGGCGCAGACCACGCCGGCGCAGGCGCAGCTGTCGGTGCCCGGCCGACCGACGGTCACCGACTTCATGCCGTCGCGGCGCGCCGGCTGACGCGCGCAAGCGTCACCTGCCCGTCTGGCGCACCAAGCGCCTGCACACCGCCGGGCGCTGGGGCCAGACGGTGGGCAGGGCGACCCAGGATCAGGCCACCTTTTCCGGGAAGGGCAGGTTGCGCAGTCGCTTGCCGCCGTTCAGGCGGGCAATGGCGTTGGCCAGCGCAGGCGCCAATGGCGGCAGGCCGACCTCGCCGATGCCGCCCGGGGGGTTGTCGGTGGGCATCACCTTCACATTGACCACGGGCGCCTGGTTGGACCGCAGCAGGTTGTAGGCGCCCAGGTTCTTCTGCTGCGGCTCACCGGCCTTGTAGCTCAGTTTCTCGCCCAGGGCCGCTGAGAGGCCGTAGATCGCGCTGCCCTCGATCTGGG
>JBIIQD010000226.1:0-5063 GCA_044342265.1 Hydrogenophaga sp.
AGGCCTTGGGTTTCCCGGTGGTGGTCAAGGTGGTGTCGGCCTCGCTGGCCCACAAGACGGAAGCGGGGGGCGTGGCGCTCAACCTGCACTCGGTGGCCGAAGTGGACATGGCGGTGGCCTCCATGGCCCATCTCGGCGACCGGTTTCTGGTCGAGTCCATGGCGCAAGGCGTGGTGGCCGAATTCATCGTGGGGCTGCACCGCGACCCGCAGTTCGGGCTCACCCTGACGTTGGGAGCAGGCGGTATCTGGGTCGAGCTGCTCCAGGACAGCCGCTCGCTGCTGCTGCCGCTGGACCGCGAGGCGGTCACGGCGGCCTTGAAGGCCCTGCGCCTGTGGCCTTTGCTGTCGGGTTACCGTGGCCAGCCAGCCGCCGATGTGGATGCGCTGGTGGACGCGGTGCTGGCCGTGGCCGCTTGGGGACTGGCCCACGCCGACCGCTTGCTGGAGTTGGACGTCAACCCCCTGATGGTCTTGCCGCAAGGCCACGGTGTGCTGGCGGTGGACGCGTTGATCCGGATGAGGGAGTGAAACCGAACCATGAACCAGGCCGTGCACACCCAAGAAAGCGATGGGATCCTGACCATCACACTGGACCGTCACAAGGCCAACGCCATCGATGTGCCGACCAGCCTCGCGCTGTTCGCGGCGTTTCAGCGGCTGCAGGATGACCCGGCGCTGCGCGTGGCGATCATCACCGGCAGCGGGCGTTTCTTTTCCGCTGGCTGGGACCTTAACGCAGCCACCGAGGGCGAAGCGATCACCGCTGATCATGGGCCCGGCGGCTTTGCTGGCCTGACCGAGTTCTTCAAACTCTCCAAGCCCGTGATCGCAGCGGTCAACGGCCTGGCCATCGGTGGTGGTTTTGAAATGGCGTTGGCGGCTGATCTGATCGTGGCCAGCGACCAGGCGGAGTTCGCCTTGCCCGAGGTCACGCTGGGCATGATTCCCGATTCCGGCGGCGTTTTGCGCCTGCCGCGCCGGTTGCCCCGGGCCGTGGCCGCAGAGATGTTGATGACCGGACGGCGCATGGGCGCGGCCGAAGCGGCGCGCTGGGGTTTGGTCAATCAAGTGGTGCTCCCAGAGAGCCTGCAAGAAGCTGCTCAAGCGTTGGCAAGCCGAATTGCCCAAGGCGCTCCATTGGCCTTGGCAGCGATCAAGGAAGTGTTGGCCATCACGGAAGGGCTGGATCTGCCACAGGCCTACCTCAAGATGCGCAGCCCGGCACTGTCCGCCTACCCAGCGATGCTAGGGTCCCGAGATGCCGTCGAAGGTCCGCTGGCGTTCGCCGAGAAGCGAGCCCCACGGTGGCGGGGCAAGTGAAGGCACGTGCGTCAACGGGCGCTTGGCGGCCAGATGTCCTGCAGATCCGGCGAAGCCTGGAAACGTATGCTGTTGTCGTTCAGGATGGCTTCTGTGGCTTCAAGCACTTTCTGGTGGGGCAGCACAATGGACTCCGCCGATACCTGATCAAACTTGATCACCACCAGTTCGCTTTTCATGTCGCGCAGCAACTCTGCCAAGTGACGAAGGCTGCGCACCGGGACGCCATTGACCGACTTGACGACCGAGCCAAAGCGGTTGTCATAGCCCGAGACCAGCCGATGTGGGAAGAACGGTGCGCCTACCACCACCAGCTCTTCCTGGTCTGCGGTGGGTGAATCGGCCATCCGGGTGACCAACGGTTGGGCGTTGAAAGCAAAGGCATTGAGCGAACTCGCATTGCTGTTGAAGTACGAACGAAACTCCCATGTAGCGCGCGAAAACACGATCGGGCCATAGACAAAGTAAGACGGATACTTTCCGTCGAGATTGTTCACAAGGCGCGGGCGACTGGTCGTGACGGGCAGCTCGACATCCATCGACTTGCCGTCTCTAATGACCTTCAGAGGGAGCTTCCCATTCTTGGCGGCCATCGGAACCAGGTACTGGAAACCCACCCTGAGGTCGTCGGTCAGACGCACCAGCCCCTGGTTGTCCAGGTCGGTGCCAGCGACGCTGGTGATGATGTCCCACTCTTTCAAGGGATAGCTGGGTTCCTTGGAAGCTGGTTTCTGGACCACCACGCCACGAACCGAGCGGTCCACTTTGAGGTAGCTGCGCATGGCGGCGTTCTCCAGCGACTGGACTTCGTCGTGGAATGCGAGTTTTCCGTCGTAGCTGCCATCGGAGACATCGCGCAGAAAAAGCTCGACCTCCACATTGGGGATGATGTAGCCAATGTTCTGCGAGTTGTTGATGATCGAATAGGCCAGACCGATCATCTTGCCGTTCGCAAACACCGGACCGCCGCTGTTGCCGGGGTTGATCGCAGCATCGACCTGAATGCGCAGTCCTCGGGTTGGAAAGTTGTAGGAAACGAACTCGATGCGGGAAACAATACCTTTGGTGATGGAGAGCGAGTTGCCGCCCAGAGGGTACCCATAGGCCAGGACCTCGTCCTTGACCTCGGGCAGGTCTTGGGTGCGCTCAGGGGCGGTGCGGTTTGAAAAGAAGCTGGGGTCCTCAAGCTCAAGAACAGCCAGGTCGATGCCACGTGCCACCGCCACGACCTTGGCCATGAACCGATCGCCGCCCTCTTTCGCCTGGACCTCCACCTTGCTGGCGTAGTTCACCACGTGAGCGTTGGTCAGGATGCGTTTGCCTTCGATGACAACGCCTGACCCGGTGGAGTCCGACGGGGCTGCCTTGCTCCAGGGGCGGAAGAGATCAGGTTGCCTCATGGTGCTGAACACCTTTACGACAGCTCGTTCCAGTTGCGCATCCCGCACGGACCTGGTCGGGGTCTGGGCTTGAATGAGCGTCGTGAACACCAGGCCCAGGACCATCAGTAGGGCTCTGGCCGCTTGATTTCGAATGCGCGGGAGCGTATGAAGTTGCATGACATGCCGAAGGTGAAGGGAGTCGAGCGACCACCAGCGGCGCTTCCCAATAGCGAACTGCAGCGCCCTATCCCTAGCGAAAAGGTAAGTGAATTGTTACAGGGATTGGAAAGACTCGGGCGTGGAGTCCATCGATTGACCGGAGGGATCCATGGGCCTTCCATCGATCCAGACAGTTCCACACTTCGCCTGACAACTTCAAAGAATTGAAAACATTTTCATCCCCGTCAGAGATAGCAGACATCGGGCGGCGGGCATGTGCTGCCGACGAGACGCCGAATCGCAACCGGTGCCAGTCAGGCTGGAGTCTCTGCGCTCTCACGGTCCGTGGCGCTGCCTCACCACGATGCATCCGGGCTGTGGCTCGTCAGATGCTGTCCGCCGATGCCCCGCATTCCTTGTGCCAGAAGGCTGGTCACCACCGGCGCCGGATCGAGATCCTGCACTGCGCAGCCGCGAGCCAGCGACTGTGCGGCCGCCACTCCGCAGGCCTGCCCCATGGCCATGCATTGCGGCATGCCCCGCACCGACGCGAAGGCCACCGGATCGGCCGAAACAAGGCGCCCCGCAAACAGCAAGTTCTGCACCCGGCGCGGGACCAGGCAACGCAAGGGGATGGTGTAGTAATCGCCTGGCGCCACGGCAGCAGCATGCGTCATCTCTGCCGAGGTCCGCATCACGTCGTCGATCGGGTTGTCGCAGGCCACGATGCCGTCCTCAAAGTGTGTCGATTGCGCCAGGTCGCTGCCGGTGAGGCGGTACATCGCTTCGAGCTTGCGCGTCTCGCGTACCCCTACCGTGGGGCCAATACCCCACATCTGGGCGCGCTCGAACCCCGGTACCGCCGCTACCAGGAAACGTGCGACCTGGGCGCAACGACGGCGACCTTCCTGTGTTGCACGGGCCACGGCATCGGGATCGGTCCCGTCAACGCCTCGAACCGTGACGGTGTTGCAGAACACACTGCCAGGGTGGAATCCGCGCATCAGGTAGAGCTTGGTCAAGTCTGGGTGCAGTTGCGCCTGGGCAATCCCCTGCGCGGCCTGGCGACGGAAATACGGGTCGCCGTCGGCGAAGACACGTTCGGTATCGGCGCCGACCATATGGAACGACAGCGTCACCGCCATCATGTTGCCCGCACCGTCACCCACCGTGTACGGCACACCCGCCCTCGCTGATGTGTCGCCGTCGCCCGAACAATCGATCACCAGGCGGGGGCGAATGCTGAACGGCCCGCGCCGGTCGGTGCAGGGCACGGCGATGATGCGGTCCTTGTCCATCACGGGCATCCCCGCGAAACAGCTCAAGTGCAGATGAACCTCGGCTTCGGCCAGCATCTCGAACATCGTCAGCGTGGCCAGCTCGTGGTCGTACTGCAGTTCGGGGCCAAAGTTGTCCAGCGCACAAGGGCGCAATGCGGCCGCAGGCGGCTTCATGTCGAGCAACCTCCCAGTCAGCTCGGCAAATATGCCACCGATGCTGCGGCGCAAGGGATAGCCGCCACCCCAAGGCATGCCCGGACAAAAGGCCATCACGCCACCAACTTTGGTGCCTGCCTCGATCAGGTGCACCGACAGCCCGGCACGCGCGGCGGCGATGGCAGCACCGAAACCGGCGGTGCCACCGCCGACCACCAACACGTCACAGACCAGGTCGGGTCGATCGTCGGGAATCGTGATTGCATGCATGGGGTTCTGGGTTCTGATCCTGCTGACAACGGTCGGGTTGAAACGGCTGCTCCCTGGCGAGCATCGAATTGTGAAAGGCAACAGCCAGCTGTCCAGCGCACGGATGCGACCTCGGACAACGCTGCGGCGACCTCAGCTTGCCCGCTATACCCTGGTTGCGGCATAGTCAGATCAAACACCCGAGGACGCCATGGGACTCCCACCTGTTCAAACCGTGCATGACTTTCCGCGCCAGGTGCGTGAGGTCGAGAACCTGTTCATTGTCTTGGCCGACGGCATACGGCTGGCCGCACGCATGTGGTTGCCGCAAGACGCCGACGCGCATCCGGTGCCAGCCCTGCTGGAGTTCCTGCCGTATCGCAAGCGCGACGGCACGGTGGTGCGCGATGCGCTCACGCACCCCTATCTGGCGGGTCATGGTTACGCCTGTGTTCGCGTCGACATGCGTGGCAACGGCGACAGCGACGGGCTGATGGCCGACGAGTACACGCAGC
>JBIIQD010000227.1:0-5024 GCA_044342265.1 Hydrogenophaga sp.
GAGTCCAGGCACGATGCAAGCCGTTGAGATCAGCGCTTTCGGAGCGCCTGAAGTCCTGTGCCTGACCCAGCGTCCGGCGCCGGTCGCGGGTGCGGGCGAGGTCTTGATCCGCGTGCGGGCGTCGGGCGTGAATCGGCCCGATGTGTTGCAGCGCAGTGGCGCCTACCCGCCGCCACCCGGTGCTTCCGACCTGCCCGGTCTGGAAGTGGCCGGTGTCATCGAATCGGGTGACGCGGCGGCCATGGCAGTGGCGGGCTTTCAGGTCGGCGATCGCGTGTGCGCGCTGGTCGCTGGCGGTGGATACGCCGAGTACTGCGTCGCCCCCGTGGGCCAATGCCTGCCGGTGCCTGCTGGCTTTGACGACGTTCAGGCCGCTTCGCTGCCCGAGACCTTTTTCACCGTCTGGAGCAATGTGTTTGACCGGGCGCGACTGCAGCCAGGGGAAACGCTGTTGATCCAGGGCGGCACGAGCGGCATCGGCGTGACCGCGATCCAGCTGGCGAAAGCCATGGGTGCTCGCGTGATCGCCACGGCAGGCAGCGATGAAAAGTGCGCCGCCTGTCTGGCGCTCGGTGCCGACCAAGCCATCAACTACAAGACGCAAGACTTTGCCGCGGTAGCGCGTGAACTCACGGGTGGTCAGGGCGTCAACGTCGTGCTTGACATGGTGGCCGGCAGCTACGTGGCGCGCGAAGTCGAGTGCCTGGCCGAAGATGGGCGCTTGGTGATCATTGCAGTACAAGGCGGGATCAATGCCGAATTCAACGCTGGGCTGGTGCTGCGTCGTCGTCTGGTCATCACCGGCTCGACGCTGCGCCCGCGCCCGCAGGCTTTCAAAGCAGCCATTGCGCGGGCCTTGCGCGAGCGGGTCTGGCCTTTGCTTGAACAAGGGCGCGTCAAGCCTGTGATCCACAGCACCTTCGAAGCGTCCAGGGCGGCGCAGGCCCATGGTCTGATGGAGAGCAGCCAGCACATCGGCAAGATCGTGCTGACCTGGGCTTGAGGCTCGAACATTCGGAGACTTTCATGAGCAGGAAACTGATTGCGGGCAACTGGAAGATGAACGGTGGACTTGTCGCCAATGCAGCGTTGGTGCAGGCCATGTTGGCCGGCATTGGCCAGCCGGCCGCTGACGTAGCCCTGTGCGTTCCTTCCCCCTACTTGCCGCAGTTGCAGTCCCTCTTGCAAGGCAGCGCCATGGCCTGGGGTTCACAGGACGTGTCTGCCCACGAACAAGGTGCGTACACCGGCGAAGTGAGTGTCGGCATGCTCAAAGACTTCGGTTGCCGCTACGCTATCGTCGGCCACAGCGAACGTCGCCAGTACCACGGTGAAACCGACGAGCTTGTTGCGGCCAAGGCCCAGCGCGCGCTCTCGGCCGGTGTGACGCCCATCGTCTGTGTCGGTGAGACCTTGGCCCAGCGCGAGGCGGGCGAGACCGAGTCGGTGGTCAAACGCCAGCTGGCGGCGGCGATTCATGCCGTGGGCCATTGCATCACCGAAATCGTGGTGGCCTACGAACCGGTCTGGGCCATTGGCACCGGCAAGACCGCAACGCCCGAGATGGCGCAATCAGTCCACGCGGTGTTGCGTGCCCAGTTGGCCGCCGCCACCACCCATGCCAAGCGGGTTCAGATCCTATATGGCGGCAGCATGAATGCCGTCAACGCCGCCAGCCTGCTGGCGCAAGCCGATATCGACGGAGGCCTGATCGGTGGAGCGTCCCTGAAGGCTGCCGACTTCTTGCAGATCGTCGCGGCCGCTGGCTGACGATAGACTTTCCTCGCATTTTCGGAGATCACATGAACGTATTGATGACCATCCTTCAAGCTGTCCAGATCCTTGCCGCCATCGGCATGATCGGCCTGATACTGATGCAACACGGCAAAGGCGCCGACGCCGGCGCGGCCTTCGGCGGCGGCGGTTCGGGTTCAGCCAGCCTTTTTGGCGCATCGGGCAGTGCCAACTTTCTTTCGCGCACCACGTCGGTGCTGGCGGGAGTTTTTCTGGCTACCACGCTGGGCCTTGCCTATTTCGGGCACAGCGTGCCGACGGCTGCCAAGCCGGGCAGTGTGTTGGAGCAAGCGATTCCTGCCTCGACCGCCACGCCAGCGGCCGGATCGCCAGTGCCTGCGACCTCAAGCGAAGCGCCTGCGGTCCCTGCTGGCGGTGCTGCGCAGATACCTGGCAAGTAAGGCTGGTCGTTAGCCTTGAAATAGCCATCGGGGCCTCGAAAAGCCGCATGGTTTCAGGGTAAACTCTAGGAGTTGTCAGGAGCGCTCACACCAGCCCTCGTGAGCCAAGCAACGCAGACCCGGCCGACGTGGTGAAATTGGTAGACACGCTATCTTGAGGGGGTAGTGGCGAAAGCTGTGCGAGTTCGAGTCTCGCCGTCGGCACCAGACAAAGGCAGGCATGGCCTTCAGGCCATGCGCATGGAACCGACCCACGATGAGTCTCGAACAATATCTCCCCGTGCTTTTGTTCATCCTGGTGGGTCTTGCCGTCGGCGTGATCCCTCAGGCTTTGGGCTACATCCTGGGTCCCAACCGCCCGGATCCGGCAAAAAACTCTCCTTACGAGTGCGGCTTCGAAGCCTTCGAAGATGCCCGCATGAAGTTCGATGTCCGCTATTACCTGGTGGCCATCCTGTTCATTCTGTTCGATCTTGAAATCGCTTTCCTGATCCCTTGGGCGGTGGCGTTGACAGAGATCGGTTCGGTGGGTTTCTGGGTGGGTGTGATCTTTCTGATCGACCTGCTGGTCGGCTTCATCTATGCCTGGAAGATCGGCGCACTGGACTGGGAATGACGCTCTCACGGGCGCTCTGGAGCACACATGATTGAAGGCGTTTTCAAAGAGGGTTTTGCCACCACCAGTTATGACTCGGTGGTGAACTGGGCCAAGACCGGGTCGTTGTGGCCGATGACCTTTGGTCTGGCCTGCTGCGCCGTGGAAATGATGCACGCGGCCACCGCCCGTTACGACCTGGCCCGTTTTGGTGCCGAGGTGTTTCGCGCCAGCCCGCGCCAGTCCGACCTGATGATCGTGGCGGGTACGCTGTGCAACAAGATGGCCCCCGCTTTGCGCAAGGTGTACGACCAGATGGCCGAGCCGCGATGGGTGTTGTCGATGGGTTCGTGCGCAAACGGCGGCGGCTACTATCACTACAGCTACTCTGTGGTGCGCGGTTGTGATCGCATCGTGCCAGTCGATGTGTATGTGCCCGGCTGCCCACCAACGGCGGAGGCACTGCTGTACGGAATCATCCAGTTGCAGCAGAAGATCCGCCGCACCAACACGATCGCACGGGCCTGATGCCCCGGCCCGAGCCCGAGAAAGCCGATCCCATGAGCGATACCGCCCAAACCTTCTCCCTGCGTGCTGAGGCCATCAAAGACGCGTTGTCGGCGCTCCTCGGTGACCGTGTGACGTCGATCCAGGTGGCGCGCGAGGAAGTCACGATTACCGTCGAGGCGACGCAATACCTGGCGGTCATGCAGACGCTGCGTGATGCGCCCGAGGCCCGCTTCGAGCAGTTGATTGACCTGTGTGGCCTGGACTACTCCACCTATGGTGATGGCCGCCGGGAGGGGCTGCGCTTTGGCGTGGTGGCTCATCTGCTGTCGGTGAGCCTGAATCAGCGTGTGCGTGTTCGTGTGTTTGCGCCTGAGGACGATTTCCCCGTCGTGGATTCGTTGTCCGACCTCTGGTCGTCGGCCAACTGGCACGAGCGCGAGGCGTTCGATCTGTTTGGCATTGTGTTCGTGGGCCATAACGACCTGCGCCGCATCCTCACCGACTACGGTTTCATCGGCCATCCCTTCCGCAAAGACTTTCCGTTGTCAGGCCATGTCGAGATGCGCTACGACGCTGAGCGCCAGCGCGTGGTCTATGAGCCGGTAACGATCGAGCCGCGTGAAATCACGCCGCGCGTGATCCGGGAAGACAACTACGGAGGCCTGCACTGAAGGCGCGAGCCCCAGGCTGAGATCCCACATGGCTGAAATCAAGAACTACACCCTGAACTTCGGACCGCAGCACCCAGCCGCCCACGGCGTGTTGCGGCTGGTGCTGGAGCTCGACGGCGAGGTGGTGCAACGCGCCGACCCGCATATCGGCTTGCTCCATCGCGCCACTGAAAAACTGGCTGAACACAAGACCTTCATCCAGTCGCTGCCGTACATGGACCGGCTGGATTACGTCTCGATGATGTGCAACGAGCACGCGTACTGCCTGGCGATCGAGAAGCTGCTGGGCATCGACGTGCCGGTGCGCGCGCAGTACATCCGAGTGATGTTCAGTGAAATCACGCGCTTGCTCAACCACCTCATGTGGCTGGGTTCCCACGGCAACGATTGCGGCAGTTCCACGATCCTGATCTATGCGTTCCGCGAGCGCGAAGACCTGTTCGACATGTATGAAGCGGTCTCGGGCGCGCGCATGCATGCGGCCTACTTCCGCCCGGGCGGCGTGTACCGCGACTTGCCCGACGCGATGCCGCAGTACAAGCACAGCAAGATCCGCAATGCCAAGGCCATGGAGGAGATGAACACCAACCGCCAGGGTTCCCTTCTCGACTTCATCGACGACTTCACGCAGCGTTTCCCGACCTATCTGGCCGAATACCACACGCTGCTGACCGACAACCGCATCTGGAAGCAGCGCACGGTGGGCATCGGCGTGGTCGCGCCTGACCGCGCGCTCAACCTGGGCATGACGGGTCCCATGCTGCGTGGCTCGGGCATTGCCTGGGACCTGCGAAAGAAGCAGCCGTACGACGTGTACGACCAGATGGATTTCGACATTCCGGTGGGCAAAACCGGCGACACCTATGACCGCTATCTTGTCCGCATGGAAGAGATGAAGCAGTCCAACCGCATCATCAAGCAATGCGTGGACTGGTTACGCGTGAACCCCGGCCCGGTGATCACCGACAACCACAAAGTGGCGCCGCCTTCGCGCGAAGCGATGAAGTCGAGCATGGAAGAGCTGATCCACCACTTCAAGCTGTTCACCGAGGG
>JBIIQD010000228.1:0-5013 GCA_044342265.1 Hydrogenophaga sp.
GTGGCCCATGTGCTGGAGCACATGATGTTCAAGGGCACTCCCAGCCTGGCGCCAGGCGAGTTTTCACGCAAGGTGGCCGCCTTGGGAGGGCGCGAGAACGCTTTCACCAGTCGCGACGCCACCGCCTATCACCAGCAAGTGCCCGCACGCCACTTGGAGGCGGTGATGCGTCTCGAAGCTGACCGCTTCGAGAACAACCGCTGGGTCGACGACGAGTTCCGGCGCGAAATCGAAGTGGTCAAGGAAGAGCGGCGCCAGCGCATCGAAGAATCGCCCCGGGCCCGGATGTTCGAGGCGTTCAGCGCCATGAGTTTTCAGGCCCACCCCTACCGGCGCCCGGTGATCGGCTGGATGAGCGATATCGAAGCCATGAAGCCTCAGGACGTGCGCGACTTCCATCAACGCTGGTATGTGCCTGGCAATGCCGCGGTGGTGATCGCTGGTGATGTGGATGTTGCCAAGGTCCGTGCGCTGGCCGAGACGGTCTATGGGCGAATTCCGGCGCGGCCTCTGCCGCAGCGCAAAGCCTCTGTGGAGCCCGCGCAGGAAGGTATGCGACGCATGGAATACCTCGCCGCCGCCGAGCAGTCGATGGTGGTCATGGCCTGGCCCATGCCGCGCCTGACCGATCCAGCCGTGCAGGATGAGACGACCCGCGATGCGCTGGCGCTGATGGTGCTGGCGGCCGTGCTCGACGGCTACAGCGGTGCGCGATTGGACCGGGCGCTGGTGCAAGGGCTGGAGGGCGCGCGGGTGGCAGACAGCGCCAGCGCGGGCTATGGCCCGCTGGGCCGGGGGCCGGCCCAGTTCTCGTTGTCGGCCGTACCCGCCGCGGGAGTGAGCGCAGCCGATGTCGAGAATGCCTTGCGCCATGTCGTCGAGCGGATCGCGCGAGAGGGCGTGGACGAGGCTACCCTGCAGCGTGTGAAAACCCAGTGGGCCGCCGGCGAGATCTACAAGCTCGATTCGGTCTTCAACCAGGCCCAGGAACTGGGCACCTACTGGATCAATGGGCTGGGGAACGACAGTGTGAAAAAACTGATGTCGGGGTTGAAGGCAGTGAGTGGCGAGCAGGTGCGTTCGGTCGCCCAGCGCCTGTTCCCGCCGGATCGTCTCAATGTGGCGGTGCTGGTGCCTGACCCCACGCGTCGGTCGCCTTCGGCCCCCGCAGGTTCTCGCCCGGCCCTGAGTCGCCACTGACCATCGATGGACGCTTCATGAACCCTTGTCTTTGCCGTTGGTGGTCTTTTGTAGGCTTGTTGTCGGGGCTTCTGGGGCTGGTCCCTGCGTGGGCCGCTATCCCCATCGAGCATTGGACCCATCCCAGTGGTGCAAAGGTTTACCTGGTGCGCAGCCCTACGATCCCGATGCTGGATGTGCAGATCAGTTTCGATGGTGGCTCGCGCCGCGACCCGGCCTTGCTCGCCGGACTCGCCAGTGCGACCGCCGCCATGCTGTCTTCAGGTGTTGAGGCCCAAGCCGGGCAGCCTGCACTGGATGAAAACGCTTTGAGTGGTGCCTGGGTCGATCTTGGGGCGCAATGGGGTGTGGGCGCTGGTGCGGAACGGCTGAGCCTGTCGCTGCGCACGCTCACCGAAGCTGACTTGCTGGAGCGTTCGGTCGCGCTCGCGGCGCGCCAGCTGTCGGCACCGTCCTGGACTGAAGCGGTCTGGGTACGCGAGCGCCAGCGTTGGCTGGCCTCCATCAAAGAAGCCGAAACCCGACCCGCCACCCACGCTGCACGCGCCTTTTCGCGCGCTGTCTTTGGCGATCATCCTCTTGGACGCGAGGTCACAGCCGCATCGCTGGGCGCCATCACGGTGGGGGACATGCAGACCTTTTTCCGGCGCCATGCGGTTGCTTGTCGGGCCCAGGTCAGTCTGGTCGGTGCGATCGATCGGACGACGTCCGAGCGCATCGTGCAACGCTTCATGTCGGCGCTGGCACCCCATGGCTGCGAGCCGCTGGCTGCCGTACCCGAGATCGCAGCGCTGACGCAGTCGCAAGAGCGGCGGATCCCGTTCGAGGCCGCGCAAGCCCAGGTGCTGATCGGGCAGCCCGGACACCGACGCAACGATCCCGACTTTTTCCCGCTGTTCATCGGCAACTACATTCTGGGCGGCGGAGGTTTTGTGTCTCGGTTGACCACCGAGGTGCGGGAAAAGCGTGGCCTGAGCTACAGCGCCTCCAGCTACTTTGCGCCAGGGCTGCACACGGGGCCTTTCCAGATCAGCATCAGCACCCGCCCGGATCAAGCCGATCAGGCACTGGCGGTTGCGCGTGAGGTGGTGCGCGGTTTTGTGGACATTGGGCCGACACCAGCGGAACTGCAAGCTGCCAAGGACTTCCTGATCAACGGCTTTGCCTTGCGCTTTGACAGCAACCGCAAGTTGCTGGACAACGTCACGAACATTGCCTGGTACGGGTTGCCGCTGGACTATCTGGAAACCTGGACCGCGCGCGTCGAAGCGGTGACCGCGGCCGACGTGCGGCAGGCCTTTGCGCGGGTGCTTCAGCCCGATCGCATGGTGACCGTGGTCTTGGGGGCGAAACCCTGACTGGTTAAGCTCGGTGCATGAACAAGACACCGCCCCGTTCCGCCACTCAGGCGGCCCATGAGGTCCGCATCATCGGCGGGCTCTGGAAGCGCAGCAAGCTACCTGTTGCTGACAAACCAGGCCTGCGCCCGACGCCTTCTCGTGTTCGCGAGACGCTCTTCAACTGGCTCGGGCAGGACCTCAGAGGCTGGCGCTGCCTGGATGCCTTTGCCGGCACCGGCGCGCTGGGGCTGGAGGCTGGTTCTCGCGGTGCCGCCGCAGTGACTTTGGTGGAACAGGACCTAGCCTTGTGCAAGAGTCTTCAGGCGACTGTGCAGCGGCTCAAGGCCGATGTGGTGAAGGTGGAGCGGGGCGATGGCGTGGCGGCGCTGCAGCAACGGGTTGGGCAGGGGCTGCACCTGGTGTTCCTCGATCCGCCTTTCGCGGATGGGACCAACGAGGCGCTGTTCACTGCATCGCTGCAGGCCGCACGCCGGGCCATCAATGCACAGGGATTGGTTTACCTCGAAGCGCCGCGGACCTGGGCCGATGACGAGCTGGCCCAGCACGGACTCCAGGTGCATCGCCATGGCAAGGCCGGACAAGTCCATTTCCAACTGCTCCAGCCTTTGCCGCCACAGTGACTTCCTGAGGCCGCAGCAACGACAAAAGCGGTCCTTGGCCGATAATCGTGGGCATGTCTTCCTCCACAAGGTCCGTTCGCCGAATCGCCGTGTACAGCGGCACCTTTGATCCGCTCACGCTGGGTCACGAGGATGTGGTGCGTCGCGCTGTGGTTCTGTTTGATGAAGTGATCCTGGCGGTGGCCATTGCCCACCACAAGAAGACGCGCTTCTCGCTGCAGGATCGCATGGACATGGCATCGGCGGCGCTGGCGGGATTGAACGTGCGGGTGCTTCCTTTTGACGGACTGATCATGGATTTTTGCCGTGAACAAGGCGCTTGCGCCGTGGTGCGCGGCATCCGTAACCTGACCGACTTCGACTACGAGGCCCAGATGGCGGCGATGAACCGAAAGCTGCTGCCGTCGGTGGAAACCGTGTTCCTGTTGCCGCAGGCGCAGCTGCAGTGCATCTCCAGCACCCTGGTGCGCGAGATTGCTGCGCTCGGCGGAGACGTATCACAGATGGTCAGTCCGGGCGTGGCCGAGCGGCTCAAGCCACGACCGCTGCAAGCATGAGCAGAAGCGCCTGCGCCCCCCACCCAGTGTGGATAGAAGCCTGTTCAGTGAGCGCTGCTTCGCCTGGACCGGCAGCGTGCGTGCGATCGGAGGCGCAGCCATGGCGCTGATGATCACCGCCGAGTGCATCAATTGCGATGTGTGCGAGCCCGAATGCCCGAACCAGGCGATCTCAATGGGCGAGGACTTCTATCAGATCGATCCGAAACGATGCACCGAATGCGTGGGACATTTTGATGAGCCGCAATGCGTTCAGGTGTGTCCAGTGGAATGCATTCCGGTCGACCCGGCCCATATCGAACAGCACGAAACCCTGTTGCAGAAGTACCTGCGCTTGCAAGCCAACGGTCAGTCCTTGACGTCAGCGTTTCCGGTGGTGTCACCGCCCACGGCGGGCTGAACGGGCGCCGTTGCAGTTGGCTGTGGCCTCGGCGGCTTGGGCCGTGCAGGCTTGCTGGTGTGGATCAAGGCGGTGGCCTTTTCCATTTCCCCGGCGATGAGCTGCGGCAGTGCCTTGAGGGCACGGTCCAGGGCCTGTGCAATCGCGATGCGGTCATCAGGCGAGGGCTTCTTGAGCACCCAGTTCGCGACCTCGTTCTTGTTGCCCGGGTGGCCGATACCCACGCGCAGCCGCCAGTAGTCGGGACTGCCCATCTGAGCATGGATGTCACGAAGTCCGTTGTGACCGGCATGCCCACCACCCTTTTTCAGCTTCACTTCGCCCGCCGGCAGGTCCAGCTCGTCGTGCACCACCAACACCTCATCGGGCTCGATCTTGAAAAAGCGGGCCACCGAAGCGACCGACTTGCCCGAGAGGTTCATGAAGGTCTGTGGTTCCACCAGCCAGATGCTCTGGCCGCCGACATTGGCGCGTGCCACCATCCCGAAATGACCACGCTCCAGTTGCAGCGAGGTCCTGAGCAGACGAGCCGCTTCGTCCACAAACCAGAAGCCGGCGTTGTGGCGAGTGTGTTCGTAGTCGGGGCCCGGGTTGCCCAGGCCGGCAATCAGCTTGATCATGGGAGCGGATTATTCAAAAACAAAGGCCCGCACGGGGCGGGCCTTTGGAGATGGCTTGGGTTTCCAGCTGATCTGCGAGCACCCAAAGCTTACTTCTTGCCCTTGCCCTTGGCCTTGGGGTCGACAGTGGCGGCCACAGGAGCGGCCACCACTTCGGCCACCGGGGCCACCATGGTGGCTACCGTCAGATTGCTGCGGCCATGCAAGACGAGCTTGACGCCCTTGGGTAGCTGGATGTCACCGGTGTGAATCGCG
>JBIIQD010000229.1:0-5012 GCA_044342265.1 Hydrogenophaga sp.
AAAAGCTCAACCGAACCAACGCGTGCGGATAGTCCACCACGGCTTCGCGCCAGACCTGAGTGGCTCCAATCACAATGCCGATTTCCTCTTCCAGCTCACGACGAAGCGCCTGCCCGACGGTTTCGCCCGTCTCCAGTTTCCCACCCGGGAACTCCCAGAAACCAGCATAAGCTTTGCCTGCGGGCCGAGAGGTCAATAGATAGCGACCTTGCGCATCGATCAGTATCCCCACCGCCACTTCGGTCATCGGTCGTGGTGTGGCCAAGCCATTTGCACCGCCACCATCCACCACGAGTACGCTGGCGCTACTCATGCGGAGATTCGATGCGCGCCTGCGTAGTCCCGCGCAAACTGATGGGCCACCCGTCCGCTGCGGGAGCCCCGTTCCAAGGCCCACACCAGCGCTTGAGGACGCGCCAGTGCGATATCTTGCGCTGACACCCCAAAAGATGACAGCCACTGCGCCACGATCTTCAGGTACTCGTCCTGGCTGAACGGGTAGAAACTGACCCATAGGCCAAATCGTTCGGACAAAGAGATCTTTTCTTCTACCACCTCGCCCGGGTGAACCTCACCTTCCACTGTGTGTGTGTAGGTCAGGTTCTCTTTCATGTATTCGGGTAGCAGGTGCCGACGGTTGCTGGTGGCCACAATCAGCACGTTGTCGCTCGCTGCAGACACACTGCCGTCAAGGATCGACTTGAGCGCCTTGTATCCAGCCTCCCCTTCCTCAAAGCTGAGATCGTCACAAAACACAAGGAAACGTTCGGGTCGATCAGTCACCACATCCACGATGTCGGGCAGGTCCACCAGATCCGCCTTGTCCACCTCGATAAGGCGCAAGCCTTGGCCAGCATACTCATTGAGGCAAGCCTTCACCAAAGACGACTTGCCTGTGCCCCGAGCCCCAGTCAACAGCACATTGTTGGCGGGAAATCCCTGCACGAAATGTTCAATGTTGCGCTGAATCTTCTCTTTTTGCGCGTCAACTTCCTGCAGATCGGCCAGCCGCATGGAAGCCACATGACGCACCGGTTCCAGGGTGCTGTGACCGCTGCTGCGTTTGCGGTAGCGAAACGCCACCGAAGCATGCCAATCAGGGGGGGCCAGCGGCTGTGGGAGCACTGCTTCGATGCGCTCCAATAGCTGCTCGGCGCGCACCATCAATCGCTCGACGTGTTCATTCATGAGAGAAGTACCTCCACGCGAGGTCAGGATCTGTAGTCGGCGTTGATGGTGACATAGTCGTGGCTGAAATCGCAGGTCCACACCGTATCTTTGGCGTGTCCTCGGCCCAATCCGATGCGCACCAGGATCTCAGCCTCCTTCATCACGCGTTGTCCATCTTCCTCGCGATAGCCCGGATGGCGACCACCCTGTTGGACGACATGCACGTCACCGAGGTGCAGCTCGATGCCATTCACATCAAGATCCGCAATGCCGGCATAGCCCACGGCCGCCAAGATGCGCCCCAGGTTGGGATCACTCGCGAAGAACGCTGTTTTCACCAGCGGCGAGTGCGCAACCGCATAAGCCGCCTTGAGACATTCTTCGCTGTCGCGACCGCCTTCCACGCGCACTGTGATGAACTTGGTCGCGCCTTCTCCGTCGCGCACGATGGCATGGGCCAGGAACTGAGCCACCTCCGTCATGACCGCCAGCAAGGCCTTGCCGTCGACGCTGTCCATATTGGTGACCGGCACATTTCCAGCTTGACCCGTGGCCACGACCACGAAGGAGTCGTTGGTGGAAGTGTCGCCATCGACCGTGACCCGGTTGAACGAGCTGTCCGCCAGCTGTTTGGCCAGCAGGTTCATGAGCATCGGCGCCACCGCTGCATCGGTAGCCACAAAGCCAAGCATGGTGGCCATGTTGGGTCTGATCATGCCGGCACCCTTGGCAATCCCGCTCACCGTCACCGTTTTGCCACCGATCAGCGCTTGTCGGCTGATGGCTTTGGGCAGGGTATCGGTCGTCATGATTCCCTCGGCTGCTTTGAGCCATTGAGCACCCGTGGCCCCGGCAACACCTGCGGCATCAGCCAGAGCGGCCGGCAAACCCGCCGTCAGTCGCTCCAGAGGCAGCGGTTCCATGATCACGCCGGTCGAGAACGGCAACACCTGCCGACTGTCAAGCTGCAGCGCCTGCGCCGTGGACTGGGCGGTCTGACGCGCGTGCAACAACCCGGATTCACCGGTACCAGCGTTGGCGTTTCCGGTATTGATCACCATGGCCCGAATGTCTTGACCTTCCTCCAGATGCTCACGACACACCTGCACGGGGGCGGCGGCATAGCGGTTCTGGGTGAACACTGCACCCACCACACTGCCCTCGTCGAGCAGGAAAAGCGTGAGGTCTTTGCGGTTGGCTTTGCGGATACCCGCCTCTGCCACACCAATGCGAACCCCCGCCACAGGCAACAGGTCCTGGGCCAGCGGCGCGGTGTAGTTCACAGCCATGTCTTTACTCCGATCAGCAGATTCGCGACAAACAAAAGGTGCTCACGTCGAGAACGTTACGGAGTGATGCTGCCATACCGAAGACGTGGTCCCTCGACGAAGCCGTTACAGCCCCGCAAAAGAATCAGGTGAGCGCACCGTGGCAATGTTTGTATTTCTTGCCGCTGCCACAGGGACACGGCTCATTGCGACCCACGCGCGGGACATCAGCCACCTGAGTCGCTGGATCGGTGGTCGTTTCGACCTCTCCAGTTTCAGTCGGTGCGCTGTAAGTGACGTTGGTAATTCTCTCTGCCGCCACTTCCATCTGTTCGGTCACCTCTGTGATCTGTTCGGGTGACTGAACCCGGACGTTCAGCAGAATGCGGGTGACGTCGTTCTTCACACTGTCCAGCAACTGGCCAAACAGCTGGAAGGCTTCGCGCTTGTATTCTTGCTTGGGCTGTTTCTGGGCATATCCGCGCAGATGAATGCCTTGGCGCAAGTAGTCGAGCGCCGAAAGATGGTCACGCCACTGCCCATCAATAGTCTGCAGCAGCACCATGCGTTCAAACTGGGTGAAGTTGTCTTCGCCGACCAAAGCGACCTTGTCGTCGAAGACCTGTTTGGCCGCCATGAGCACACGTTCGACGATGTCATCCACCTCGACCGACTCCGACGCCGACACCCAGCTCACGATCGGCACATCCACCGACCACTCTTCGCGCAGCACACTTTCCAGGGCGGGCAAGTCCCATTGCTCTTCAACGCTGCCTTCAGGCACATACTGGTGCACAAGGTCGGACATGGCGCCATCGCGCAAGGAGTCGATCTGGGTCCTGAGGTTCTGCGCGTCCAGAATGTCGTTGCGCTGCTGGTAAATAACCTTGCGCTGGTCATTCGACACGTCGTCGTACTCCAGAAGCTGCTTGCGAACATCGAAGTTGCGCGCCTCGACCTTGCGCTGCGCGCCTTCGATGCTGCGCGTGACGATGCCGGCCTCGATGGCTTCGCCTTCGGGCATCTTCAGGCGGTCCATGATGGCACGCACCTTGTCGCCAGCAAAGATCCTCATCAGCGAATCGTCAAGGCTCAGATAGAAACGCGAAGAGCCCGGATCGCCTTGGCGGCCGGAGCGACCACGCAGCTGGTTGTCGATGCGGCGGCTCTCGTGCCGCTCGGTGGCGATGATGCGCAGGCCACCCAGTGCCTTGACCTTTTCGTGGTCCTGCTGCCACTGCTGGCGCAGCGATTCCAGACGCGAGGCCTTGGTGTTGTCATCGAGGGATTCGTCGGCCTCGATGGCCGCGCTCATTTTCTCCAAGTTGCCGCCCAGCACAATATCGGTGCCGCGGCCGGCCATGTTGGTCGCGATCGTGATGGCACCGGGACGACCTGCCTGAACGATGATGTCTGCCTCGCGTGCATGCTGTTTGGCATTGAGCACCTCATGGGGTAGTTTTTCAGCCACCAACAGCTGGGCAATGATCTCCGAGTTCTCGATCGAAGAAGTTCCCACCAGCACGGGTTGTCCGCGTTCCTGGCATTCGCGGATGTCTTGGATCGCCGCGACGTACTTCTCTTTTGTGGTCTTGTAGACCCGGTCAAGCTGGTCAGATCGCTGGCTCGGCCGGTTGGGAGGAATCACCACCGTTTCCAGCCCGTAGATTTCCTGGAACTCATACGCCTCGGTGTCGGCCGTACCCGTCATGCCGGAAAGCTTTCCGTACAGACGGAAGTAGTTTTGAAAAGTGATCGAGGCCAGCGTCTGGTTTTCGGGCTGAATCGGTACACCTTCCTTGGCCTCCACCGCCTGGTGCAGGCCGTCACTCCAGCGGCGACCCGTCATCAAACGACCGGTGAACTCGTCCACGATGACGATCTCGCCGTTCTGGCTCACGTAGTGCTGATCACGGTGGTACAGGTGGTGCGCCTTGAGCGACGTGACCACGTGGTGCATCAACGCAATGTTCGCTGGGTCGTACAGCGATGCGCCTTCGGGCAGCAAGCCGGCCTGGCTGAGCAGACGCTCGGCATTTTCGTGGCCCTGTTCGGTCATGTGGATGGAGTGCGCCTTTTCATCCACCGTGAAGTCACCCGGCTTGATGACCCCCTCTCCCGTGCGCGGATCGGCTTCACCTTCCTGGCGCGTGAGGTGGGGAATCAGCTGCTTGATCGCGGTGTAAACAGGGGTCTGGTCCTCGGCCTGTCCGCTGATGATCAGCGGCGTGCGTGCCTCATCGATCAGGATGGAATCCACCTCATCCACGATCGCGAAGTTCAGGCCCCGCTGGACCCGATCCCGGGCCTCGTGCACCATGTTGTCGCGCAGGTAGTCAAAGCCGTATTCGTTGTTGGTTCCATACGTGATGTCAGCGCCATAAGCTGCCTGCTTGTCCTCACGCGGCGCCTGCGGGAGATTGATACCGACGCTCAAGCCCAGAAAGCTGTAGAGGCGACCCATCCACTGCGCATCGCGGCTGGCCAGGTAGTCGTTCACGGTCACCACATGAACCCCTTTGCCCGTCAGGGCATTGAGGTACACCGGCAGGGTGGCGGTCAAGGTCTTGCCTT
>JBIIQD010000230.1:0-5007 GCA_044342265.1 Hydrogenophaga sp.
AGTGGATCGCGCGGGCTGGCATTGGGACCACTGGCGCACCCCGCCAGAGACATGATCAGCGACAAGCCCAGAGCAAGAGCGACGCGTCGGCAATCAGGTTTCATGTTCACCCTTTCAACGCAACTGGTTGCACCCATGGATCACTCAGGTTTCTTCTCACCACCATCTGCGGCCTTGTTGAACAGGAATTGCCCAATCAGGTTCTCAAGCACGACAGCCGACTGGGTTTGTGTGATGACGTCACCGGCTGCCAGGTTTTTTTCGTCGCCGCCGGGCTCGATGCCAATGTACTGATCCCCCAGCAGACCGGCGGTTAGGATTTTGGCCGACGAGTCCTTGGGAAAGGTCACGCTTTTGCTGACCTCCAGCGTGACCACACCCAGATAGGTTTGTGGATCCAGCTTCACACTGGTGACGCGCCCCACGTTCACACCCGCGGAGCGCACCGGCGCCCGGGACTTGAGCCCGCCAATATTGTCAAAGCGCGCTTGCAACGTATAGGTGTCGCCGCCACCGGTGAAACTGGCGAGATTGGCGGCCTTGAGGGCCAGGAACAACAAGGCCAGCAGACCCAGCACGACAAACAGGCCAACGAGAATTTCGGTACTTTTTTTGTTCATGGGTTCTCCCAGATCAGGGTGTCGAGAACATCAGGGCAGTCAGGATGAAGTCCATGGCCAGCACGCCCAAAGAGGCCGTGACCACCGTTCTTGTGGTGGCATATGCCACGCCTTCTGGCGTGGCTTCGGTTTCGTAGCCTTGATACAGCGCCACGGCGGTGCAGATGACGCCAAACACAGCGCTCTTGACGACGCCATTTCCGACATCGCGCCACACATCCACACCGCTTTGCTGGATGGACCAGAAATTGCCAGAGTCGATGCCGATCAGCAGCACCGCCACCACATAGGCACCCAGGATGCCGATAGCGGAAAACAATGCGGCCAGCAAGGGCATGGAAAGGATGCCGCCGAGAAAACGCGGTGCCAGCACGCGCACCTTGGGGTCAATCGCCATCAGCTCCATGGCTGATATCTGCTCGCCCGCCTTCATCAAACCAATCTCTGCAGTCAGCGAAGTGCCGGCCCGGCCAGCGAACAGCAGCGCCGTGACCACCGGGCCGAGTTCTCGCACCAGCGCCAGGTTGACGATCAGGCCCAGCGACTCAGCCGCGCCATAGGTCGTGAGCGCGTAGTACATCTGTAGCGCCAGCACAAAGCCGACCGACAGACCCGAGGCCAGGATGATCACCAGGGAACGGTTGCCGATGGCCCGGATCTGCCCCACTACCAGGTCAATACGCCGCAATGCGCCTGGTATGGCGCGCAACAGCTCCAGAAAGAACAGAGCGCCACGGCCCCAGCGGCCCAACACGCCCAGGGTGGCCTGACCGATGCTTTGCAGGAAGTTCATGAAGCTACCTTTGGACCGAAGTCCTCCGCCACTGAACGCGCGGGGTAGTGAAACTTGACGGGGCCGTCGGGCTCGCCACGCACGAACTGCCGGACTTCCGGTTCGTTGCTGGCCATGAGTTCCGCCGGGGTGCCTTGTGCGACCACCCGGCCTCCGGTTGCCAGCAGAACCACCCAGTCGCTGATGGCCATGCATTGAGGAACGTCGTGGGAGATCAGCAACGAGGTGGCTCCGGTCACGTCGGTGAGGGTACGGATCAGCTTGGCAGCCACACCCATCGACACCAGGTCCAGGCCTGCAAACGGCTCGTCGTACATGATGAGTTCCGGGTCCAGGGCAATGGCCCTGGCCAGCGCCACACGCCGCGCCATGCCGCCCGAGACCTCACTGATTTTCAGAAGGGCTGCACCGCGCAGGCCGACCGCATTGAGCTTCATCAGCACGATGTGGCGGATCAAGGACTCGGGCAGATCAGTCATCTCCCGCAACGGAAAGGCCACGTTGTCGAAGACGTTCAGGTCGGTGAACAAGGCGCCAAACTGGAACAGCATGCCCAGTCGGCTGCGCAGACGGAAGAGCTGCGCCTTGTCATTGGTATTGACGACTTCGCCATCGAACACCACGCGCCCGCTGTTGGGCGCATGCACCCCGCCAATCAGGCGGAGCAAAGTGGTTTTCCCGCAGCCGGACCCACCCAGCACGGCTGTGATCTTGCCGCGGGCGAATTTCAGGGAAAGGTCGTTCAGGATGGTCCTTCGGCTGTCATAGCCGAAGGTGACATGGTCGATGTCGATAAAAGGGGAATCGCTCATGAGGCCAAAAGTGTGACGGCGCATTGTCGCATGCACGCCGACAGAGACCGACCCACCAACGGGGAGGCCCTCAGGATCATCGAGGCAGGTCGGAATGCCCCATCAGGAACTCGTCCACGGAGCGCGCTGCCTGGCGTCCCTCTCTGATGGCCCACACCACCAGCGATTGGCCGCGGCGCATATCGCCAGCCGCAAACACCTTCGCCACGTTGGTGATGTAACCACCGGTAAAGTCCGTAGAAGCCTTGGCGTTGCCGCGGGTGTCTTTGTCGACGCCAAAGGCGTCGAGCACCGTCGCAATCGGATTCACGAAGCCCATGGCCAGCAGCACCATATCGGCCTGGTACTCTTTCTCGCTGCCGGCCACCTCCACCATCTTGCCGTCCTTGAACCCCACCTGAACGGTCCTGAGGCCGGTCAGCTTGCCGTTCTTACCGACAAACTCCTTGGTGGAGATGGCGAACTCGCGCTGCAAGATGCCCTTTTCGGCGCTTTCGTCGTGGCTGGAGCTGGTGCGCAGCTTGAGCGGCCAATAGGGCCACACCAGCGGCTTGTTCTCCTGCTCGGGCGGCTGGGGCATGACTTCGAATTGCGTGACGCTGACGGCGCCATGGCGGGTGCTGGTGCCCACGCAGTCGGAGCCTGTGTCGCCGCCACCGATGACGATGACATGTTTGCCGTCGGCGCGAAGCTGGTTCTTGAGCTTGTCGCCCGCATTCACCTTGTTCTGCATCGGCAAAAACTCCATCGCGAAATGGACGCCCTCAAGATCGCGGCCCGGCACTGGCAGGTCGCGGCTTTGCTCCGAACCTCCAGTCAACAGCACGGCATCAAATTGCGCTTTGAGGTCCTCAGCACTGATCACCGTCTTGGCATCGTTCGTGACTTTCAGACCTTCGGGTAAGGTGCCAATCAGGGTACTGACCTTGAACACCACACCTTCGGCTTCCATCTGCGCCACGCGGCGGTCAATGTGGGATTTCTCCATCTTGAAGTCCGGGATGCCATAACGCAGCAATCCACCAATGCGGCTGTTTTTCTCGAACACAGTCACGTCGTGGCCAGCGCGGGCCAGCTGTTGGGCCGCAGCGAGGCCGGCCGGACCCGAGCCGACCACCGCCACCCGCTTACCGGTCTTGTGCCTGGCCGGCTGCGGCTGGACCCAACCGTTGGCCCATGCCTTGTCGATGATGGCGTGCTCAATCGACTTGATGCCCACGGGGTCGTCGTTCACATTCAGCGTGCAGGCCGCCTCGCAAGGTGCGGGACAGATACGGCCTGTGAACTCGGGAAAATTATTGGTGCTGTGCAGCACGGTGATGGCATTCTTCCAGTCGCCCGAATACACGAGGTCATTGAAGTCCGGAATGATGTTGTTGACCGGGCAGCCGCTGTTGCAAAACGGGGTACCGCAGTCCATGCAGCGCGCACCTTGAATCTTGGCCTGGCCATCGTCCAGAGCGACAACGAATTCTTTGTAGTGCTTCAGGCGCTCTGGAACGGGCTTGTAGCCCTCCTCCAGACGTTCAAATTCCATGAAGCCAGTGACTTTTCCCATGATCTTGGTCCTGCGTGAGGTGATGTTGCTTACTTGGCGGGCGCAGGGTGCTTCTTGGCACTCCCCTGGGCCTTGTCGGTGGCGGCCACGGCGGCCTTTTTGGCGTTGATTTCGCCCAGCGCACGCTTGTATTCGGTCGGGAACACCTTGACAAACTTCGTGCGCGCCGTGGCCCAGTTGTCCAGTAACTCGCGTGCTCGCTTGCTACCGGTCCAGCGGTTGTGGTCTTCCAGCAGCTTTTTCAGCTGCGCCTCGTCGGTCTGGTCACGATGCCAGACAGCCTTGTCTGTGGTGGCTTCCTGCTCGGCGGCCGGCAGCACCTTGTCCAGAGCCACCTGTGCCGTGTTGCAGCGCTGGGCGAAAAGACTGTCTTCGTCGTAGACGTAGGCGATGCCGCCGCTCATGCCAGCGGCGAAGTTGCGGCCTGTTTTGCCCAGCACCAGCACGGTCCCCCCGGTCATGTACTCACAACCGTGGTCGCCCGTGCCTTCAACCACCGCGGTGGCGCCCGAGAGGCGCACCGCAAAACGCTCGCCGGCCACGCCGCTGAAAAAGGCTTCGCCAGAGGTCGCGCCGTACATCACCGTGTTGCCCACGATGATGTTGCGGGTGGATTCGCCGCGAAAATCGATGCTGGGGCGAACCACCACACGACCGCCCGAAAGACCCTTGCCGGTGTAATCGTTCGCATCACCGATCAGATACAAGGTGATGCCGTTGCACAGGAATGCACCAAACGACTGACCGCCTGTGCCTTCGAGCTGGATGTGGATGGAGTCGTCCGGTAGCCCCTCAGGGTGCACCTTGGTCACCGCGCCAGAGAGCATGGCTCCCAGTGAACGGTTCACGTTGCGCGCACGTTCAATGAACTGAACCTTTTCACCCTTTTCAATCGCTGCCTTGCTCTTGGCGATCAAGAGGTTGTCCAGCGACTTTTCCAGGCCATGGTCCTGGGTCTGGGTGTGCAGGCGCGGCACGTCGGCGGCGACCGCCGGTGTGGCCAACAGGCGACTGAAGTCCAGGCCGCGTGCCTTCCAGTGTTCGATGCCTTGCTTCATGTCCAGCAGATCGGCGCGGCCAATCAACTCGTCGAAGGCGCGCACGCCCAGTTGGGCCATGATCTGTCGCGCTTCTTCGGCGATGAAGAAGAAGAAGTTGACGACATGCTCGGGCTTGCCCGAGAACTTCTTGCGCAGCGCTGGGTCTTGCGTGGCCACGCCCACG
>JBIIQD010000231.1:0-5006 GCA_044342265.1 Hydrogenophaga sp.
TGATCGGCACGCAGGTGTCGGTGCTGATGGCGCGGCAGCCCGGTTTGCTCTGGATGGCGGCGAAGTAGGCGTTGTGCCGCGCGGTCCACAGGCGGGTGCGCTCTTCGGGCGTGGTCGCCCACTGGAAGGCCTTGCCCTCGAACTCGGCGGCGATCTCCTGCACCGTCTCGGCCTGTTCCTTCACGCTCGCGGGCGAGCCGTGGAACTCCATCAGCAGCATGTGTTCCTCGCGCAGGCCGAGCTTGCTGTGCGCGTTGACCATGCGCACCGTGCCCGCGTCGATCAGCTCGCAGCGCGCGATCGGCACGCCGAGCTGGATCACTTGAATGACGGTGCGCACCGCGGCCTCGATGGTGGGGAAGGAGCAGGTCGCGGCCGAGATCGCCTCGGGCAGCGGGTAGAGCTTGAGCGTCACTTCGGTGATCACGCCCAGCGTGCCTTCGCTGCCCACCATCAGGCGCGTGAGGTCGTAGCCGGCGCTGCTCTTCTTGGCGCGGGTGCCGGTGCGGATCACCTCACCGCTGGCGGTCACCACCTCCAGCGCCAGCACGTTTTCGCGCATGGTGCCGTAGCGCACGGCGTTGGTGCCGCTGGCGCGGGTGGCGGTCATGCCGCCGATGGAGGCGTCCGCCCCCGGGTCGATGGGGAAGAACAGGCCTTCGCTTTTGACCGCGTTGTTCACGCCCAAACGCGTCACGCCGGGCTGCACCGTCACGGTGAGGTCTTCGGCGTTGATGGACAAGACTTTGTCCATGCGGCTGACATCGATGCTGATGCCACCCTGCACGGCCAGCAGATGGCCTTCGAGCGAGGAGCCGACGCCGAAGGGGATGACCGGCACCTTGAACGAAGCGGCGAGCTGGACGGCATCGGCCACGTCTTGTGTGCTCTGCGCAAACACCACCGCCGAGGGCGGCGGCACGCTGAAGATGGATTCGTCGCGCCCGTGGTGCTCGCGCACCGCCAGCGCGGTGGAGCACTGGGCACCAAACCGCGCTTGCAGCGCCTCAATCAGCGCGGCGGGCACCTCGCGCAGCTGGAGTTGCGGCGCGAGGTGGTGGTGTTCGGTGGGGGCGTTCATGGGTTTCCTTTCTTCTAGGCAAATCAAGCAGCCGTTGTGGATTGTGAAAAGGCCTGGGAGACCATCCGCATCAAGGCCGCCAGGGCCAAAGAATTTCGTTGGGTCGGGTTCATGGATGTGTCTCCGCTGGTTTGAGGAAGGATTGCAGGGTGAGCGACAGCACCTTGAGCTGCGCGTCGATGACGGGCTGGGGCGCGAACGGCGCTTGCAGGCCCAGGCCTCGCAGGCAGGAGAGCACAAAGTGCACGCGCGCCAGGCTGTCGGGCCAGGCTTCCAGCTCGGGAAAGCTTTGGCGCATGCGTTCCGACAGACGCTCGGCCAGCAGGCTGCGGCGTTCCACGATGTGTGCGGTCATGACCGCGTCGTCTCGGGCGGCCAGGTAGGCCGACCAGGCTGCCGCGAACCGTGGCTGGCTGTAGAACTGCAACCAGGCCTGGCGCACAAAGTGATCGGCACGGCGTCTGGCGGGCCATTCGGCAGGGGGCCAGAAATTGTTGTTCTGTTCGAGTCTGTCGACCAGGTGTCCCAGGACTTCCATCATCAGCGCAGCCTTGGAGCCGAAGTGGTGCTGGACCGCACCGGTGGTCATCTGCGCCACCCGCGCCACTTCGTGCAGCGACAGCTGGTCGTAGCCCTTGATCTGCAGGACATCCATGGCGGCGTCGATCAAGCGGGCACGCGTCGCAGCGCTTTTGATTTGGTGCAGGTTGGGGCTCATGGATGGGCTTATCTTGATTACATTTTGCGTGTAATGTAATCTGCAGAGATCAGGACTTACCCGGGTCCGACAGTGAGCTGAACCGGCCCAAGCGAAGTCAGCTTGGCCGTGGCGAGTCTTCGTTTGGGCTCATGGCTTGTGATGCGTCGAAACCGTTCACGGAAAAAAGCCAGTAAACTTTATGCACAAAAGCTGTATCATGCACAAAGTTTGTGCGGCAGCACCAGCCGTGCTGGGGTGCGTACAACCGCCCAGCAGTTCATCGAGAAGAGAACAAACAGGAGACCCTTCATGCTTCAAGTGACCCGGCCCACTCCCTCTCACTTCGGCATCTTCGTGACCGACGTCGAGCGCATGGTGACGTTCTACAAAGTGGTGTTTGGCTTGACCGAAACCGACCGCGGCGTGGGGCGCACGTTCAAAAGCCCGTTGGTGTTTCTGAGCGCCAGCCCGGAGCAGCACCACCAGTTGGTGATCGCCGGTGGTCGACCGCCAGAGGCCACCTTCAGCACCGTCATGCAACTGTCCTTTGCCGTGCCCTCGATCCAGTCGCTGCGGGACATCCGCGACCGTGCCTTGACGCTGGGCGCAACCCGGGTGGTGCCGCTCAACCATGGCAATGCGCTGTCGGTGTATTTCGCCGATCCGGAAGGCAACACCATCGAGATCTACATCGACATGCCGTTCTACATCTCGCAACCGCACGGTGATCCGCTGGACCTGAGCCTGCCCGATGCCGACATCCTGGCGCAAACCGAAGCGATCTGCCGCCGTGATCCCAGCTTCATGCCGATTGACGCCTGGCGCGAGCGCTTTGTGTCCAAGGCACAGAACGCAAGCTGACCCTTTCCATCTCTTCTTGTCTGTTGAGGAACTTCATGAAACTGCTTTCTTTCGCATTGAATGGTCAAGAGACCTGGGGCGCCGTGGTCGGCGACGGCGTGGTCGATCTCGGTCGGCGCATACCCGAATGCCGAACCCTGGCCGACTACATCGGATCGGGGCGCTACTTGCAGGCTGCCAAAGATGTGCAGGGGCAGGCGGTGGACGCGCCTCTGGCTGGCCTGGCCTACCTGCCGGTGATTCCCCGGCCAGAAAAGATCGTCTGCGCGGTGCGCAACTACATGGACCACCACCAGGAGGTGATCGCCGCCGGCATGCAACGCGAGCTGTCTGAAGAACCGCCGATCTTCCTGCGCGTCTGGCGTTCGCAGGTGGCCCACGGTCGGCCGATCGTGCGGCCCCGTGTGTCCGAAACGCTGGACTGGGAAGGCGAACTGGCCGTCATCATCGGCAAGCCCGGGCGCGACATTCCCGAGGCCAAGGCCTATGAACACATCGCCGGCTACAGCATCTACAACGATGCCAGCGTGCGCGAATGGCAGTTCCACGCCAAGCAGATTGCTTCGGGCAAAAACTTCGAAGACACCGGCGGCTTCGGCCCGTGGATGGTCACCGCCGACGAAATCGCGCCGGGCCGCGAGCTCAAGCTGGTGACGCGTTTGAACGGCGAGGTGGTGCAAAGCAGTCACACCGGTCACATGATCTTCTCCATCCCGCGCCTGATTGCCTACGCCTCCACCATCTTCACGCTGGTACCGGGCGACGTGATCATCACCGGCACTCCGGCTGGCGTGGGCTGGAGCCGCAAGCCGCAGCGCTTCATGAAACCGGGCGACGTCTGCGAAGTCGAGATCGAAGACATCGGCACCCTGGTCAATCCGATCGTCGCGCAGGACTGAACGCATGCGTGCGATTCGTGTCTTCACGCCCGGTGGTCCGGATGCGCTGACGCTGGTGGACATGCCGGAGCCTGTGCCCGCAGCGGGACAGATTCGGGTCCGCGCCCAGGTCATCGGCGTGGGGCGACCGGATGTGTTGATCCGCAACGGCAGCTACAAATGGATGCCGCCGCTCCCCGCCATCCCGGGCGCTGAGATGGGGGGTGTCGTCGACGCGGTGGGCCCTGGCGTGACGCGCTGGCGCGAGGGCGACAGCGTGCTGGTGAGTGCGCGAGAGCTGCCGGTGCGAGGCGGGTGCTATGCGGAGTCCATCGTGGTGGCACAAGAGGCGCCGTTCGCTCTCCCAGCAGGGCTGGACGCGACCACCGCTGTCAGTGCACCCAACCTCCAGCTGGCCCATGCCTTGTTCCTCGCAGCCAGATCGCAAGATGCGCGGTCCGTGCTGATCACCGGCGCCGCTGGTGGCGTGGCCACCATGCTGGCCCAACTGGCCAGGCACCGGGGGCTTTTGGTGCTGGGCTCGGTCCGCTCAGAGGCGAAGCGGCGTTTTGCGATGGAGAACGGATTCGACGAAGTGTTCAACACCGAGTCGGGCACGTTGCCGCAAAGCGTGCTGGCCCAGACGGGCGGCCGTGGCGTGGACCTGGCCTTTGACCCCATCGGTGGTCAATCGCTGACCGACTGTCTGCACAGCCTGGCACCCATGGGCACGGTGGTGTCCTACAACGCCGTCGCTGGTCTTCCGCCGGAAGACGTGTTCGTCACGCTCCGGGGCTTGCTGGGGCGCAGTCTCGCGGTGCGCTGCTTCTCCATGCACACCTTCGATGCCGACCAGACGCTGCGCCGCCAGCTCATGGACGAATCGCTTCGCTTGTTGGCCGCAGGCCATGTGCGAGTGCCGGCACCGACGGTGCTCCCGCTGCACCAGGTGCAGGAAGCGCATCGGATCCTGGACGCGGGCGCCACGATGGGAAAGATCGTTTTGACCCCTTGATTTCAACCACCCGCTGCGGCACCGGGCCCTGGCCTGTGTTCGCGCGATTTTTTTTTGCCAGACCATAAAGGAGACAAGTCATGTTGCGTCGACAGTTTTTGCAAGTGGGTGCGGTTGCCGCCACGCCCTGGGCCTTGAGCATGGCACACGCCCAGGCTCCCGCGTACCCCGATCGCCCCATCAAAATTCTTCAGGGCTTTGCGGCTGGCGGCAACGCCGATGCGATTGCCCGGGCCATCGGCAATGAGATCGCCAAACCCCTGGGGCAGGCGGTGGTCGTCGAAGCGCAATCTGGCGCTGGCGGAACCATCGCTGCCAACACCGTCGCCCGTGCCCGACCCGATGGCTACACCCTGTTGCTGGCCACCGGTGGCCATACCGCCGCAGGCGCGCTGTACAAGTCGCTGCCCTACAAGACGGTCGAGGATTTCGAGATGGTGAGCACCATCACTTTCTTCCCATTCCTCCTGG